>JBGCEM010000123.1:0-63393 GCA_045106335.1 Paracoccaceae bacterium
TGATCCAGAAAAAGAAAGCGCCTGTTGTGTCACAGGCGCTTTTTTAGTTTAGGACTTCAAGTAAGCCTGAAGCGTTGTTTCCAACCCACTGGTCCAAATCATCGACAGCCAATGGGCAAAGCGCGTTTGAACCACTGGATTGTCGGCCAGATCGCCATACAAGCTGCGCTGATCCAACCAGGCTTGGGGGTTGGATTTAGCCGCGCGTGCAGCTGTCTGCAAGCTGTCCCAAATGGGGTCATTTGCTGCGATTTCAGTGCCGTCCTCGCGCGTGCCTTCACACATTCGCGCCCAAATCGCTTGCGACAGGATCAACCCATCGGATGGATCACCCTTGGCCAAGGCATCGCGCAAGGTTGGCAGGATGAACCCAGTCTGGCGCGACGACCCGTCAAACGCCACACGGCGCACCGTGTCGATAATTTCCGGATTGGAAAAGCGGCTAACGATCAGCTCAACATAGGCTTGCGGTGACATGTCCGGTACGTTTTGGATCTGTGGCGCGATTTCGTTGGTGGCGACTTTGTGGAAGAAGGCGCCAATTTGAGGATGCTCCATGCAGCCTGAAATGTGTTCAACTGACACCACTTCACCTGCATCTGCGATCAGCTGGTGCCCGCCATTGAGAATCCGAATTTTGCGGGTCTCGAACGCGTGCACATCTGTGGTAAATGTTGCGCCAACCTTGTCCCAAGCGGGGCGGCCTGCGCAGAACGCGTCTTCGATCACCCAATGGCGGAAGTTTTCATGGGTGACAGGTGCTGCATCATCCAGGCCAAAGGTCTTGACTAAGTCCAGCTCTGCAGGACCCGTGGCGGGCACGATGCAGTCTACCATGGAATTCGGGAAGGTGCAGTTTTCATCAATCCAAGCGGCCAAATTAGGGTCGGACATGCGCGCCAAAGACACCACGGTTTGCTGCAAGATCGCTCCATTGCCCTGCAGATTGTCACAGCTTTGGCAGGTGAACGGGCCCGTACCTGAAGCGCGGCGCAGTTTGAGCGCAGCAATCATTGCACCGAATGCAGTTTTGGGCGTGGTTGGGTTGGCAGCGTCGTGCTGTATATCGGCATGTTTCGCATCAAAGCCGCCAGAGACGGGATCGACATAATAGCCGCCCTCGGTCACAGTCAAAGACACGATCCGGATTACAGGGTCAGCCATTTGCGCGATCAACGCGGCATTGCTGGGCTCGACGGCGACGAAGTCGATCATGGATCCGACGACTTCGGCCATCCGGCCTTTGGGATCAAGCTCAATTAACGTGGTCATATAGTCCTGACCAGCAAGACGTTGGCGCTGTGCTTCGTCGCCCGCGCGCACACCGGCGCCGATCAAGCCCCAATCCATGGCCTCGCCCTGTTGCATCAAACGGTGCAGGTACCACGCTTGGTGGGCCCGGTGGAAATTGCCCAGGCCAATATGCACGATACCCGGCGTGATGGCCGCGCGATCATAGGTGGGCGTTTTGATCGCTGCGGGCAGGTCGACCAGGGTGGAGTTTGATAATTTCTGGATCACGTGGTGCCTCAACTCATCCAATGACTACCGCCAACATTTAACGCCTGCGCTGCGATGTGGCGCGCCGCTTCCCAGGTCGGGAACACAACAGATCCCGTCGCAGGACTGGGGCCTAAAGCGCGCTGCCGCTGACCAATGCCAAATTTCCACGAAGTGGCGTCATGAAGACAAGCGCAGCCCATCGGCACCAAACTTGTGGATTTGGGACGCGTCTGGTGTCAGATAAATCGTATCCCCATGGGTTACAGCCACGTCACCTGGCGCGCGCACGGTCATCGGATCACAGCCAGCAATGCCGTGAACGTGGATGAACGTGTCCGAGCCTAAATGCTCGGCAACCCCAACAGTGCCTTGCCACAAACCCTCAGTCGTTGAGATATCCAGATGCTCTGGACGGATCCCGATGGTGTGGGCGTTGTGTTTCTGCGCCTCGGCCCCTTCGATCAAGTTCATCTTGGGGGAGCCAATGAAACCCGCGACGAATTTGTTGCGCGGTGTGTGGTACAGATCCAGCGGGCTGCCGACCTGTTCGATAACACCGGCCTGAAGCACCACGATTTTGTCAGCCATGGTCATCGCTTCGACCTGGTCGTGGGTCACGTAGATCATCGTGGTTTCCAGCTTTTTGTGCAGCTCGGAAATCTCCATTCGCATGCCAACCCGTAATGCGGCATCCAAGTTCGACAAAGGTTCGTCAAACAAGAAAGCAGCCGGTTCGCGCACAATCGCGCGGCCAATGGCGACACGCTGACGTTGACCGCCCGACAATTGCCCCGGACGACGGTCCAGGTAGTCAGTGAGGTTCAGCGCCTTGGCGGCGGATTCAATCCGGCGGTCTTGTTCGGCTTGATCCATTTTGGCCATACGCATCGGAAACGCGATATTTTTGCGCACCGACATGTGCGGATAGAGGGCGTAGGATTGAAACACCATCGCCAATCCGCGCTTGGCGGGGGGCAGGTCGGTGGCGTCGGCCCCATCAATGTCAATGTTGCCTCCGCTTGTGTCCTCAAGGCCCGCGATCAGGCGTAGCAAGGTGGACTTACCGCAGCCCGAAGGCCCGACAAACACCACAAATTCCCCATCTTCGATCTCTAGGTCCAGCGGCGGGATGACTTGCGTGTCCCCGAACGACTTTTGAACCTGTTTGAGCTGGATACGTCCCATTGTGCTTCCTTTACTTCACAGCCCCGAAGGTCAAACCCCGGACAAGTTGCTTTTGGCTGAACCAGCCCATGATTAAGATTGGCGCGATTGCCATGGTCGAGGCAGCGCTGAGTTTTGCGTAGAACAAGCCTTCTGGGCTTGAGTAACTGGCGATAAATGCGGTCAAAGGTGCGGCCTTGGCGGCTGTCAAGTTCAGCGTCCAAAAGGCTTCGTTCCAGGCCAGGATGAAGTTCAGCAGCAGCGTGGATGCAATGCCCGGGATTGCCATCGGTGTCAGAACATACAAGATTTCTGAGCGCAGTGAGGCCCCATCCATCCGTGCCGCTTCCAAGATCTCGCCCGGAATTTCGCGGAAATATGTATACAGCATCCAAAAAATGATCGGCAGGTTGCTCAGCATCAGGCTAAAGGTCAGCCCGTAGACATTGTCGAGCAGCCCCAGCTGAATAAACAGCAAGTAGATTGGATAGAGAACGCCCACCGCCGGCAACATCTTGGTCGAGAGCATCCAAAGTAGGATGTCTTTGGTGCGCGCCGAGGGAACAAAGGCCATGGACCAGGCCGCGGGGATTGCGATGATGATCCCCAAAATGGTTGACCCTCCCGCGATGATGATCGAGTTCCACAAGAAGCGGCCATAATTCGAACGTTCCATTACGGTGCTGTAGTTTTCCGTGGTCCAATCAAAGAACAAGAAGATCGGTGGATCTGCGATGGCCTGCGCTTCGGTTTTGAAGCTGGTCAGGATGGTCCACAGGATGGGAAAGAAGATCAGCAATCCGATGGCCCAAGCCACGCCGGTGTTGATCGCTTTGCGTTGTGGTGTGACAGAACGTGCCATGTGTCGTCCCCCCTCAGTTGTCCAGGTTCTTGCCGACGATGCGCATCAGGAAGATAGCAACGATATTGGCAAGGATGATGGCATAGACACCGCCCGCAGATCCCAATCCGATGTTCTGGCTTTCCAGAACCCGTTGGAAGATCAAGTAGGACAGGGTCCGTGTGCCGAAGGCACCGCCCGTGGTGACGAAGATCTCTGCGAAGATGGCCAGCAAGAAGATCGTTTGGATCAAGATCACGATAGTGATCGCGCGGCTAAGGTGCGGCAGAGTGATGTACATAAAGCGAGACAGCGGCGGGGCACCATCCATTTCGGCGGCCTCAAGCTGTTCACTGTCCAGGGATTGAATAGCCGTCAACAGGATCAGAGTGGCGAAAGGCAACCACTGCCAGCTGACGATCATGATGATTGAGGGCACCGAGGCATCCGAGAGCCAACTGACCGGATCCGCCCCAAACAGCCGCCACAAATGCGACAGCAAGCCGTTGTTAGGATCCATAAAGATGTTCTTCCACACCAGCGCAGACACAGTGGGCATAACGAAGAACGGGGCAATCACAAGGATGCGCACAACGCCCTGGCCCCACATCGGTTGGTCCAGCAAGATCGCCAACAACACACCCAACACAATGGTGATCGCAAGAACACCCAGTAGAATAATCAGTGTCGTCGAAATCGCAGGCCAGAATGAACTAGAGGTTACGAAGCGGACATAGTTGTCAAATCCGGTCCAGCCCTGGTCGCCACCACGTAGGGGCAGATAGGTGCGGAACGAAAACCACAACGTCATTGTCAGCGGGATCAACATCCAGCCCAGCAACAAAACCACGGCGGGGGCCATCATAATGCGGGCGGCGGATCGGGAAGCTTTGGTAGCCATCAGGGACAACTCCTGTTGAAACAGACACCCCTTTTACCAGGCGCTGCACTCAGACGCGGTTGAGTTTGAAAAAGTCAGGGGGTAGAGGGCAGCACGTGGCTGCCCCCTGGGAAACGGGGCTTACTTGTAGCCAGCCGCTTCCATAGCTTCGTTGGTGATGGCTTGTGCCTTCGCCAAAGCTTCGTCGATTGTTTGCTGACCGGCATAAGCGGCAGAGAATTCCTGGCTTACTTCCGTTGCAATGCCTGCAAATTCGGGGATCGCCGCGAATTGGATGCCGACATAGGGGCTTGGCTCGACAGTCGAGTCGTTAGGATTAGCAGACAGGATCGAATCCAGGGTCATCTGTGCGAAAGGCACTTTTTGATACTCTGGGTTTTCGTACAAGGATGTGCGTGCGCCCGGAGGAACGTTGGCCCAACCTTCGTTTGCTGCAACCAGTTCGATATAGTCTGTGGATGTTGCCCACTCGATGAACTGCTTGGCCTCTGCTTCTTTTGATGTGCCCGCAGGAACGGCCAAGGCCCATGCCCACAACCAGTTGGACCGTTTGCCCAGGCCTGTGTCAGGTGCCAAAGCGAAGCCAACGCTGTCAGCAACAGTCGAGTCGTTCGGGTTGGTCACAAAGGACGCAGCCACAGTCGCGTCAATCCACATGCCGCACTTGCCTTGTTGGAACAAGGACAGGTTTTCGTTGAAGCCGTTTGTTGGATAACCGGCAGGACCGGAGGCATCCATCATGGACTTGTAGAAGTTCAACGTGTTGGACCAAGCGTCCGTGTCGAACTGCGCGTTCCATTCTTCGTCAAACCAACGGGCGCCAAACGAGTTGGACATCGCTGTGATGAAAGCACCGCCTTCGCCCCAACCGGCTTTCCCGCGCACGCAGATGCCGTTGATTTCATTGTCACGGTCGGTCATTGCAGCCGCTGCTTCAGCAATGAATTCCCAAGTTGGGTCTTTTGGCATTTCCAGACCGGCTTTTTCCATCAGGTCTGTGCGATACATAACCATCGAGCTTTCGCCGTAGAAAGGTGCCGCGTACAATGTGCCATCGTGGCTCAGACCGCCTGCCATTGCGGGCAGAATGTCAGCAACGTTGTACTCTTCGGACAGGTCGTTCAGGGGGACCAACCAGCCGTTTGCACCCCAGATGGGTGTTTCGTACATGCCGATTGTCATGATGTCGAACTGGCCACCTTTGGTGGTGATGTCCGTTGTGACGCGCTGACGAAGGACGTTTTCTTCTAGTGTCACCCACTCAACAGCGATGCCTGTTTCTGCTGTGAACTGGTCCGTATAGCCTTGCATACGGATCATGTCGCCGTTGTTCACAGTGGCGATTGTGATTGTCGCCGAGTGACCGTCAGCGGCGGCGATGCCAGCGGAAAGGGCCAGGCCGACCGCGCTGGTCAGCAGTGTTTTCTTCAAAGACATGATGTCCTCCCATTTTTACACGCGTTCAGTAATAGTCAAAGGTTTGTGATTGCGTCAATGCCGGATTGCATTTTTCTCATAGCTGTTTTGCAAAATCGGCAGATATTAGGCGGAATCCCGGATTTTCAACTCGCCCTCAAACAGCTTAACGAATTGTTCACCATGTTTTTTTTGCGAGTGTATCGATCCGACAAGTTGGCGCACTGCCGCGCGCCCAATGCTGTCAACGTCCTGCGCCACAGTGGTCAAACTGGGGATCGTGTAAGGGCAAAGCGGGTAATCATCATGGCCCATGATTCGCAAGCCGCCCCTGCGCTGGTTGCCTGGCTCAAGCCCATGAGACGCCGCCGCGCGCAATGCGCCAATCGCGACGCGGTCATTCGCGCACAGGATCGAAGCGTCCACCAATCGTCCTGCGGAAAATTCATGGTCCAGAACCGCGTTGCCATGGGCTTCAAAATGCGCGCAATTGTCAAACGCTTCGGTGCCGATGATCCGCGGTTCAAGGCCCAAATCCTGCATTTTAGCGATATAGGCGTTCTCGCGTTCCATGGCGTTAAAGTTCACCCGGGGCATTGCCAAAAAGACAGGTGGACCGCCCACACGGGACAGGTACTCTGTTGCCAAGCCGGTGCTTTGATCGTGGTTTGAGCCCACAAAATCGACGTCTGGCATGGTTTCTGGCCGAGAATCGACCAAAACAAAGGGCAGGCGCGCCCGCAACCGTTCATGCATTTGCATATCGCTATGATTGCCCAAGGGAACGACCAACGCGCCATCCACGTTCATGGACATAAAGGTTTCAGCTGCTCTGGCTTCGATTGTCGGATCAGAATGCGAACATTTGGTTATGACCGTGAACCCGGCCTCCATCGCGGCGCGTTCAATCGCTTCTAAGAGCTTTGAGAAGAACAGATCATTTAGATAGGGAATGATCACCCCGATCATACCGGTGGATTTGCGATTCATGCGAGTGGCAAAGAAATTAGGGACGTATTCGACTTGGTCCAGACCTTGTTCGATTCGCACACGGGACGTCTTTGACACCCGCTCCGAGTCCTGGAAGTAGCGCGACAAAGTGGGACGGGACACGCCGATCGCATGGGCCAGTTCTTCCATCGTATCTATGCGTGGTTTTATGTGTGGTGGCACGATTTGGGCTCCGGCTTTTACTTTTGGTCAGTCGTGCAGGTAAAATACCCTAAAAAAATTTTACATGCGATAATAAAATTAGGACTTTTGCTTGGGCCTTGAAGTATTCAGTGGTCAGCAGGGGCAGAAAAAAGGCCCGCACCGAGCAAACGGTACAGGCCAATAGGCATAAAGCAGGGGGGGGAAGTGCCCGTTCTGTGTGCCGCGGGGGCTTAGGTCTTTGGCCGACGCGGCTTCGAGCTGCCACCTTTGGCTTGGGCGCGGGCGCGGTTTTTCTTGCTGGATGATTTGCCCTTGGGGGGCGGCGGACCCTTTGGTTTGCCTGCACCGGCATGCGCGCCGGGATTTGGCCCGCTGCTAGAGCCGCGCGGTTTCACCGCCTTCGGTCCTTCCGTGCGACGCTTAGAGCCTGGATCACCGCGCAGGCTTTTGCTGCTATCGGACGCGCCTTTGGGTTTGGGCCGATCCTGGGGCTTGGGCTTTTTGCGCCGTGGCTCTGGGCTGTCGTTCCAATCCGTGGGGGGCGTTGATTTCGGTTTGGGCGATGGTTTTGGGGCGGTATCAGGTGCCGCTTTCGCCTTTGGCTTGTCTTTGACGTCGTCTTTGGGGCGATAGGCTGGCTTTTCGGCTGCACGTGGTCCAGGTTTCGGCTTAGGTCTTGCACCGGGCTTGGCCCCGAAGTTTGCCCCAGAATTCGCCCCCGATTTAGGCCCCGAGTTCGAGCCGGTCTTCGCGCCATATTTTCCACCGGATCCACCGCCAGGTTTCGGACCCCGGGCAGGTGACTTTCCCAAGTCGGGGGCTTGGGCCAGTTGGTTGATGATCGACCCTGGCTCAAGCATCATGTCGGGGCCGATGGCTTTCAACATTGCTGCAACACTGGTTTCGCGGACTTCAACGACGGATCGGTCGTTCTGAATGCGGATCGCGCCGATATCATCGCGGTCCAATCCGGAAGCTTTGCACAGCATTGGCAAAAGGCGGCGCGGTTCGGCACCGGCTTGGCGCCCGCCTGTGACGGCGAACCAGACACTGGGTCCAAATGGCGCGCGGGGGGCGGGTTTTGCGCCCGGATCGGACAGCTCTTCTGGCGCGGACCGCACGGATCGGTAAAGCCGCAAGTAAGCAACCGCCAATTGCTGAGCTGAAAATGTGTCTGCCAGACGGGTCGTGATGTCTGTTTCTGCCTCGGCCAAGTCCGTCGTCCAAGTCGGATCGGCGAACATGCGATCTTCTTCGCGCGCTTGCACAGCATCGGCAGAGGGCGCAGGCGTCCATTCGGCGTTCAGCTTGGCCTGACCCAGGATGCGTTCAGCTTTGCGGCGGTTTTTGCCCGTGACGACCAGAGCCGACACGCCTTTGCGCCCGGCACGTCCCGTTCGGCCCGAACGGTGCAGCAGCGTTTCGTGACTGTTGGGCAGTTCTGCATGTACCACCAGATCCAGATTGGGCAGATCAATCCCGCGCGCTGCCACATCGGTGGCCACGCAAACCTGCGCCCGCCCGTCGCGCATCGCTTGCAAGGCGTGGGTGCGTTCGGATTGAGACAGCTCGCCCGACAGGGCAACGACGTTGAACCCGCGATTGGACAGGCGTGTGGTCATGCGATTGACCATGGCGCGGGTGTTGGCAAAGACGATGGCATTGGGCGCGCGGTGATACAGCAACGTGTTGATCACTGCGTTTTCGGTGTCGCGTTCCGCTACATTCATCGCAAGATAGGCAATATCCGCGTGCTGACTGTTTTCGGATTTCGCAATTACACGGACCGCGTCTTTTTGATAGCGCGTGGCCAGGGCGGAAATGGATTTCGGCACAGTGGCGGAAAACATCAGGGTTTGGCGGGTCTCGGGGGATTCGCCCAAGATGAATTCCAGGTCCTCGCGGAAGCCCAGATCTAGCATTTCGTCAGCCTCATCTAAGACCACTGCGCGCAGTTCAGACAGATCAATGGATCCGCGCATGATGTGATCGCGCAACCGCCCCGGGGTGGCCACAACAATATGCGCCCCACGCCCCAAAGCACGCCGTTCATCGCGCATATCCATCCCGCCAACGCAGGATGCCAATTGCGCACCGGCACCCTCAAACAGCCACGTGAGTTCGCGTTTGACCTGCATTGCCAATTCGCGCGTTGGGGCGATGACCAAGGCCAGGGGCGCATCGGCAGATCCAAATGCCTCGGCGGCGTCCAGCAATGTCGGCGCGATTGCCAAGCCAAATCCAAGCGTTTTGCCAGAGCCAGTTTGGGCCGAGACCAGCAGATCTTTGCCCTCAAGATCGGGATCTAACACTGCCGTTTGAACGGGGGTCAGTGTGTCATAGCCACGTTGGTCAAGAGCATCACGCAGGGCTTTTTTCAAAGGGCAGCAACTTTATTGTAAGGGCATGCGGGGTGGATTTTGGGTCCATGTGCCGCGCAGAGGCTATAACAGGGCAGAGACAGGCGCGCCTAGAGCATTCTATCCGCTATGTAAAGCGCAGCCACGTGGTCTGGGCCGACCAAAGCGGGTCATGCAAAGGCACCCTGGCAGAACCAGCCCGGGCTGAGCGCGCCGCCATGGGCGAAATACATCCACAAATCTTGCCCATCTTTGAGGGTGACGCGCCAGTAATCCCGTGTGCCGGTGCGCCAATGGGGGTCTTCAAACCACCATTCCGGTGCGATGCGTTCCGGCCCTGAGGCCCGCATTAGTGCATGTGTGCGGCCACGCCAGCGGAACTCGGTGGGGACATGGGGGATTTCGGGGGCCTGCACGATTTCAGGATCCCAAAGCAGTACGGGACGCGGTCCGGGCGGGGCGGGCCAGGGGGCGTCGGGGGGCTTAGACCAGGCGGCGGCCAACACTTTGGCGGTCTTTTCAGGAATATGACTAGAGGCGGGATGCACGCGCCGAATGGCTTCCAGCCCCACGCGCGCGCCCAGGCGTCCCATCAGATCATCCAACGCATCGGTTTTGGCCAACCGATCCGCCACCGCGCGCCCAGCTTCCAGATGGCCAACTGCGCGGGTTTGATAGACTGGTTCCGTCTGCAGGGCTTCCAGGCGCAGCATGTCGATTCCAAAGCCTGCATCCATCTTATCGAGTTTAAGCTCCAGCAGGGGGCGGATGCGGTCGGGCTCGGTTGAAGGGCGGGCAAGCGCGATTTCAATCGCTTCCACGCCGTGATCTGTGCGGTACGCTTCCAGGCGCAGGCGACGGATGGCGCGTTGCTTGGCATCCAGTTGTTTGCACAGATGAGGTAACAGCCGGTCGAGCCCCGCAACGATATCGCTGACCAACCCAATTGGCTCGGGCAAGGTCAGACGCACAGCAAAATGGTCAGGCGGTTTTGCGGGCGAGACGGGTTCAGGCGCGCTGCCCAGGGCCTGATCCATGCGATAAACCAAGCCGCGCCCAAAGCGGCGGGCCAGGGCAGCACGCGGTTGACCGGTCAGATCAGACACCTGGCGCAAACCCAGCCGGGACAATTGTGCGGTGACCGCATCCTCAAGGCGCAAAGCGGCAATGGGCAGATGCGCCAGCGCGGCATAGGTCTGGCCGGGCGGGGCGATGCGCAACCCTGTTCTGGGGCTGGTCAGCGGGGTTTGGGGGGCGGTTCCGCCTTTGGTCCAATGGCGCTTTGCGGCACGAGAACGCGTGGCGCGGGCCTCTTGTTGGATAGCGTCGCCGCTGCGATTGGATTGGGCGGCGCGTCCAGCATAGCGCGCCAAGGCCCAAGCGGCCCCGCGTGTGTCCGCCAGGCCCATTTGCACAGCAAGGCCCATATCGGTGCAATCATCCTGCACGACGCCCATTAAGAGCGCTTCGCCGCCAAACAGATGCGCGCAGCCCGTTAGATCGACAACCAGTCCCGCGTCGCCCTCTTCGCTGACCCAAGGGGAAAATTTACCGGCCCATCGACGTAGGACAGCCAGAAAGCGGGCCTCGGCCAAAGGGCTGCGATGGCGTGTGATGAGGCGGTCGCACATGGCGTGGGCGTCTCGGACCGGTTGCCCCCGATAGAGCCCTTGGCGCTGTGCGACGTCTGAAAGGGATGACAGGGTTTGCGTGTTGCCCACCGTGTCCACGATGACCAGCGGTTCTTCGATCAGTTGCGGAATTTGACGCAACACGCGATCCGCCCCAAGCCGAGGAAACCAAAGCGACAGGATGCGCCTTTGGGGAGAGTTTGACTTGGACATAAGGCGATGTGGGATCCGACATGTTCACATTTTGTTCTATTTAATCTGAGTCGCTATGTCTGTCGAGATTTGATATATTAAAGCGTTTCGAGTTAAACGTGAATCACGTTTTCGCTGCCTCTCGCTTTGCTCGAACGCGAAAAGTGGTGTGCGATGGCTCAGGGTAAACTCGAAAAGTTGTAGATCTTATGAAGCATGGTGTTTTGATATTGGGCATAGCCTTGGGTGTGGCCACGGCAGTGGTGGCGCACGAGGGCGTGAAAGATCCAGGCGTTATGGCGCGGATGCATGGGATGAAGGAAATCGGCGGGGCCTCGAAGGTGTTGCGGAACATGGCCGCCCAAAAAATCCCCTATGACATGATTAAGGCGCAAGGGGCTAAGGCGGCGCTGGTTCGCCATTTAGGTGAAGTCGAGTTGTTGTTCCAACAGCCGTATACCGATCCAAAAAGTGAGGCTTTGCCAGTTATTTGGGACGATTATTCCAAGTTTGTTGACAAGCTTGTCGCGGCGCAAAGGTTTGCAGGGCAGTTGGATGTGCGCAGTGTGGATGGCTTGCGTCAAACGTTGCCAGCTGCGGGGCAAGGGTGTCGAGACTGTCATAAACTGTACCGTCTAGAAAAATAATTGGGCGTTGTGCGGTCTGTTTGCCCGTGCCGGGCAAAGGCGCCCGCCCACCTTCCCTTACGATATTGTACCGACAGGCGTGCACAACGTGTGCCTTTTGGTTGCATTGCTTGGCCAGTTCCAACACAGTCCGCTAAAGTTGAAGATGAGGAACTAAAATGCGGACACGTGCGGCGGTGGCTTTGGAAGCCGGAAAACCTTTGGAAGTCATGGAGGTGAACTTAGACGGCCCTAAGGCTGGAGAAGTTCTGGTGGAAATCAAGGCAACAGGAATTTGTCACACGGACGAATTCACTTTGTCGGGTGCGGATCCTGAGGGAATGTTTCCGGCGATTCTGGGTCATGAGGGCGCGGGCGTTGTGGTTGAGGTCGGGCCTGGCGTGACGTCTTTGGCAGTGGGGGATCATGTAATCCCGCTGTATACACCGGAATGTCGGGAATGTGACTATTGTCTGCATCCCAAGACGAATTTGTGTCAGGCCATTCGCGAAACCCAAGGCAAGGGTGTGATGCCTGACGGGACCAGCCGGTTTTCGATGTTGGATGGAACTCCGATTCTGCATTACATGGGTTGCTCGACTTTTGCCAATCACACGGTCTTGCCGGAAATTGCATTGGCAAAAATTCGCCCTGATGCGCCGTTTGATAAAGTTTGCTACATTGGCTGCGGAGTAACCACTGGTATCGGGGCTGTGATCAATACGGCTAAGGTTGAGATCGGCAGCCGCGCGATTGTGTTTGGCTTGGGCGGTATTGGTCTGAATGTGATCCAAGGCTTGCGTTTGGCGGGTGCAGATCAAATTGTTGGTGTTGATTTAAACCCCGACAAAATTGAAATGGCGACACGGTTCGGAATGACGGACTTTGTTAACCCCAAAGAGGTAGATGGCGATCTGGTACCCTATTTGGTCAATCTGACGAACGGAGGCGCAGATTACACATTCGATGCCACAGGCAATGTTCAGGTTATGCGCGATGCGCTGGAATCGGCCCATAAGGGTTGGGGCGAAAGCATCATCATTGGTGTGGCCCCAGCGGGTGCCGAGATTTCCACACGGCCTTTCCAATTGGTGACGGGGCGCAGTTGGCGCGGTACGGCCTTTGGCGGTGCGCGGGGTCGTACGGACGTGCCCAAAATTGTGGACTGGTATATGGACGGGAAAATTGAGATTGACCCGATGATTACGCACACCATGTCCCTGGAGGACATCAACTCTGGATTTGATCTGATGCACAAAGGTGAATCGATCCGGTCTGTGGTGGTTTATTAAAGAAAGGCGCTGTTCATGAGCGACAAAGACGACAAAAAAGACGACGCGCAGGACGCAAATATCGGGAAGCTGTTTTTTAAATCCCGCTCGGTTCTGATCACGGGTGGTATTGACGATGAAAGCGCGCGCAAGGCGGTGACGCATTTGATGGCGTTGGCTGAAGACAGCGATGACCCGATCAATGTCTATATCTCGTCCCCTGGCGGGCATGTAGAATCCGGCGATATGGTCCATGATGTTATCAAGTTCATCAAACCCGAGGTGCGCTGCATCGGCTCGGGTTGGGTGGCCTCTGCGGGCGCGTTGATCTTTATCGGAGCCAAGAAGGAAAATCGCTTCTGCCTGCCCAATACGCGGTTCTTGCTGCACCAACCTTCCGGGGGCATTGGCGGCAAGGTCACGGATATGATGATCCAAGCCGAGCAATTGCGCGTTATGATGGAGCGGTTCAACAAGCTATTTGGCGAAGCGACAGGGCAAACGGCTGAGAAGATCGCGGAAGATACAGCGCGGGATTTCTGGCTGACCACCGATGAGGCCTTGGATTATGGTCTTTTGGGCAAAGTCATCCATTCGGTTGACGAATTGACGTGACTCTTACCATCGCACGGGCTGAGTCAGAGGCGGATATCGCCGACTGTTTGGCCCTGCGATGGGACGTTTTTGTGACAGAGCAAGGTGTTGCGGAAGCAGATGAGCTGGATGGGACAGATGTCGGGTGTGTGCACGTCTTGGCGCGGTACGGGGACACACCGGTTGGCGCAGCCCGCTACCACGCGACTGCGGATCACGTCTCAATTGGCCGAGTTTGCGTTGTGTCGGATATGCGGCGCCGCGGATATGGGCGCGATATGATTCGCTTTATATGCAGGGCCGGGGCATTGAAATCCGCCAGCTTGAGTGCTCAAGTCGATGCATTGGAATTTTATCGCCAGTTAGGGTTTATCCCTGAAGGTGAGGTCTATCTGGATGCAGGCATCGCACATCAATCGATGACGCTTGTCTTGTGATTTCGATTCGTCCAGCAGGTACTTCAGATTCGGACGTGATTTGGTCGATTTTGCGCCCTATTTTTCGAGCCGGCCAGACCTATGCCATAGACCCAAAAATTTCACAGCAGCAAGCGATGGCGTATTGGATGGCGGGACATGCGTTCTTGGCCGAATCGCAAACTGGCCCAGTTGGAACTTTTTACATTCAGGAAAATCGTGCTGGTGGGGGTGCGCATTACTGCAATTGTGGCTTTGCGACGGACCCCGCGGCGACCGGCCAGGGGGTTGCGCGTCAGATGTTGGACTATGCGTTGCAAACCGCGACGTCGCTAGGATTTGAGGGCATGGTGTTTAATTTTGTCGTGTCTAGCAATACGCGGGCGGTGGCATTGTGGCAAAAAAATGGATTTGAAATTGTCGGCACTGTACCTGACGCGTTTCGCGTGCATGGGTCCCAGGATGCTGACGCGCTGGTGATGTTCCGCGCACTTTAAGCGCGCAGTATTCCTATAGTGAATTGACAATAAGTAGTTTTCTGTCCCGATGCGTCGCATTCATATTGCGGTTGCTGCCTGCCGCAGCCTTTCAAAGCGATGAACCGTCCCCGAAATTGACAATACTATGTCTTAAATTTTTCTTAATTATTCGTCGCGCCGTGATCTAGGTCACACCTTTTCTCAACCTTTCGACTCTAAGGTGATTACACAGGGGGTCATGATCCCCGGTTGAACAAAATATTTGGATTTTCAGTGCTGGTTTCGTCTGCACTGGCCCAGATGTCAGGTTTTTGCAGCGATGTCCCCGTGCGCTGTTGGAATGGTTTGATCGGTCCCGTGGGTTGCGTCCTCCTGTTTTAGATCGGTGCCGGAAATAGTTTGCCGGTCGCGAGCGTACGAGAATTAATTTTGTGTTCGGTGTTTGGAATTTAACCCATTTATTTAAGCGCGTGTTGTGAGTGGAGTGTGTTGAAGGCGCGGTGTCTATTCAGGCATCGCGTTTTCGTGTTTGCCTTTGACAGTTAAACTGGTTCATCTTGGTATTATCTGGAAATAGGTGGGGCTATTCACATGGGGCAGGATGCGAACCGCGCCGTCGCTTTGCAAACGCTACGGGCCTTCGGGTATGAACGTAAGTTCAAACGCCGCGAGACAATGATCGCGCGTGGTGACGCAGGCACGTCCGTGGCCATCATCGACAGTGGCGTTGTTCGGGTCAGCTTGTTCGGATCAGATGGACGTGAGCTGGCCTTGGCCCTGTTTGGTCCTGGGCAATTGGTCGGTGAGATTTCAGCGATAGATGGCAAAGAACGCACAGCGGATGTGGTCGCCGTGGGCAATGTCACGGCCACAATTTTGTCCGGCTCAGATTTCAAGCGGCTGTTGTATTCGGACAAGGATGTCTCTGAATTTGTTTGCAAATTGCTGTGTGAACGCATTCGGTCCACAACCGCATATGCAGAAAGCCAGGCACTAAATTCCTTGGCGGGCCGGCTCACGATCTACTTCATTAACCACGGGATTGAACAGGAAAATGGCAGCCTGTCTTTGCCTGATTTACCGTCGCAATCCGAATTGGCACGTTTGGTAGGAGGGGCAAGGGAAAGTGTAAACCGGCAGTTTCGTCTTTGGCGGGACGAGGGTTTGCTGATTGCTCAAGGTAAGGGGTATGTCGTGCCCGATCCGGTGCGCTTACAGGAAGTGGCAATGGCAGAATAGTCGCTCATGCGCCATATCGCGCCATAAATGTATCGACGGCGTTATGTGCGATTCGGTCAATATCTTCAGGCGCAACAATATCAATCACCCCCAACATCATCCGATCGTGCAGCTGTACTTTACACAATTCCGTTAACGTTTCGGCGGCCAATGGGATATCGGCAATCGGTTTCAGATGGCCATCCCGGACGGCTTCTTGGAACAGATCCGCCATTTGTTGATGCGCCATTTCTGGGCCCGTCGTCCAGAATTGCCGCCCAAATTCGGGAAACCGCACGGCCTCGGCGATGACGGCGCGAAACATTTGCATTCCAAAGGGCGAGTACATGAACGCCATGAAAGAGCGACAGCCCTTAAACAGCTTCTCTGCAAACGGGCCGTCTTCTTCGGCAAAACTTAGCGCCATACGCGTTTGTTCTTCGCAGGCAGCCTGAGCAACGGCCCCAAACAAGGTACGTTTATCCGGAAAATAGCTATAAAGCGTGGCTTTGGATACACCGGCTGCTTTCGCAATCGCATCCACGTTGGCGCCTTCAAAACCTTCGGCCATGAACACGTCATGCGCCCCTTGCAGGACTTGTTGAACCTTTCGGCCCTTACGGACCAGCTCTGGTGCGTGCGTGTTCATGCGATCTCCTGCGTTGTGAAGATATAAACCGATCTGTTTTGTTTCAACAAGCGGTGCCCGACCTGGACGCTGCGTTCAGGGCAAGCTATGTCAGCGGATATGCTCGCGATCTTATTGAAAACCTTGCCCTTCTTTGCGTTGATTGCTTTGGGGTACTGGGCGGGGCGAACGCGTTTTTTTACACAAGAGGCCACGGCCTATCTGACCAAGTTCGTTTTTTATTTCGCGCTATCAGCGATGATCTTTCGATTTGCTGCGAATCTGGAACTGGCGGATGTCTGGGATCCGCAGCTTTTGATCGGGTATTTGTGGGGCACTGCGTTTGTGTATGGGATTGCCACAGGCGTCGCGTTTTTGCGGGGGTTGAATGTCGAAGAGGCCGCGATTGAGGCCCAGTGCGCGGCCATCGGCAATATCGGATTTCTGGGCATCCCGATGTTAAGTTTGTTGATGGGAGAACGCGCTGTGGGCATCATTATGATGATGTTGGCGGTGGATCTGATCGTGTTTTCATCGTTGATCGTCATTCTAATAACGGGTGGGCGCGATGGTCGCATGAGCTTGTCGATCCTGAAAACTGTGGGCCTTGGGCTGTTGCGCAATCCCATGATTGTTGCGATCGCCCTTGGGTTTATAGTGTCTAGCTTTCAGGTGCCTATTCCTGACCCGGTGAATGAATTCTTGGCGATTTTAGGCGGCGCTGCAACGCCGGGGGCGTTGTTTGCAATTGGTGCGTCTCTGGCCACCAAATCAGCCGAACGGGTGGTGGTGGCAGGTTGGCTGAGTTTCGCCAAATTGGTCCTGCACCCAGCCTTGGTTGCCATTGGTCTGCTTTGGCTGTTTCCCGTTGACCCCTACACCGCCGCCGTTGCGATTGCCGCGTCTTCACTGCCGGTGGCGGGCAATATTTACATGCTTGCCCAGCACTACGGCGTCGCGCCGCAACGTGTATCTGCCGCGATTCTTGTTTCGACGACGGTAAGTATCGCAACGGTGACAGTCGTGATCGCGTGGGTGCAAGTTTGACGTCAGCCTTGGTTTTCGTCGCAGAAGTCTAGAATCAGCCCTTGTTTGATTAAGCTTAGCAACACTGAATTGTCGGTGTGCACCCGCTCATAGATCGACACGCAGATTTGTTTGTCCAATGCCGGTTGGGCGGCGTTTGGCATTGGTTGCGCCACATTTGGAAGTCCCAAAATCAGCGCAGCCCCATCAATCGTCGCACGGATGGTAAAAGGCACGTTGGTCTCGGGGGGCAAGCTGACGGGGTGCGGGCCAGACAACTCATTGAGTGTTATTTTCGGTGTGTGAATAGCGGCCCCGAGGGCTGCAGGCAGACACAAAGATACGGACAACAGTCCGGCTGACACAACAGTGCGAAACATGCATTTACTCATACTTTATTACGGATGAGCGGGATCTAGATCTGGAATATGGCCAAACCCGGGACAAAGCGGGGCAAATCCGTGAAGCGCGTGTCTTGACCCGGTGGCTTGGGTGCAAGAAGACTAAGACAAAAGATCAACTAGGGGTTTTGGCAATGCAAGTCGTTTCAGAAAATGCGTGTTTTGGTGGGGTTCAGGGGGTGTATTCCCATGCCTCGAAATCCTGTGGATGCGACATGACCTTTGGGCTGTTTTTACCAGCTGAGGCGCGGGATGGCCCGGTCCCGATCCTGTGGTATCTGTCCGGTCTGACCTGCACCCACGAGAACGCGATGGTCAAAGCGGGCGCGCAGGCCTGGGCGGCCGAGCATGGTATCGCGCTGGTGTTCCCAGATACTTCGCCGCGCGGCGAAGGTGTCGCAGATGATGAGGCCTTTGATCTGGGCCAAGGGGCGGGGTTTTATGTCAACGCCACGCAAAAACCCTGGGCGCCGCATTTTCAGATGTGGGATTATGTCAGTAATGATCTGCCCGCGCTGCTTGCCACCGAATTTGCCGTGGATTTGGACCGCCAGGCGATTACGGGCCATTCCATGGGGGGGCACGGCGCGTTGACCTTGGCGATGGCACAGCCGGGGCGGTTCAAATCCGTGTCGGCCTTTGCGCCCATCTGCAATCCCAGTGCCAGTGACTGGGGGCGCAAACAGTTGACGGCGTATTTGGGCACTGACGAAACCACCTGGGCGCGCCATGATGCGACCCGGGCGATGCAGGATGTGGGGTTTGACGGACCTATCCTGATCGACACAGGCACTTCGGATCAATTCCTGGATTTGCTGCAACCCGAAGCGCTGGCCCACGCGGTGGCCAAGCGCCGCCAACAGGCGGTTCTGCGTTTGCAGCCGGGCTATGATCACAGCTATTTCTTTGTCTCGACCTTTATCGACGAACATATCGCCTTCCATGCCGAGGCACTTTACGCGTGACCACGCTGTATATCGACGCTGATGCCTGCCCTGTGAAATCCGAGGCCGAGCGGGTCGCGACGCGTCACAAAATCCCGATGAAGCTGGTGGCCAATGGCGGCTTGCGCCTGTCGGACAACCCTTTGGTCGAAGTCGTGATTGTGCCCGAAGGCCCCGATGTGGCGGATATGTGGATCGCGGATCGCGCGGGCTCTGGTGACATCGTTGTGACCGGCGACATCCCTTTGGCAGCGCGCTGTGTTGAGGGCGGCGCGCGGGTGCTGAAACACAACGGCGAACGGTTGACCGAAGCCAATGTGCGCGAAGCTTTGGCCATGCGCGATCTGATGAGCGATTTGCGCAGTGCCGATCCATTCCGCCAAGGCAGTGGCAAGGGCTTTACAAAAGCCGACCGGAGCCGTTTCCTGGACGCCTTAGAACGAACTTTGCGCGAGGTGGCCCAATGAGCATCAAAGCTGTCGTCTTCGATATCGGCAATGTGCTGATCGAATGGAACCCAGAACGCTTTTATGATAACGAAATCGGGCCGGACCGCCGCCGCGCGATGTTCAAGGATGTCGATTTGCACGCCATGAACGAGCTGGTCGATCTGGGTCATCCCTTTACGGAAACGATCTATGCAATGGCCGACAAAACCCCCGACTGGCGCGATGAAATCCGCATGTGGCATGATCGTTGGATCGACATGGCGACACCCGCGATTGATCGGTCTGTCCGATTGATGAAAGCGTTGCAAGCCAAGGGGATACCGGTGTTTTCCCTGACCAATTTCGGCGTTGAAAGCTATGATTATGCCGCCACACATTATCCGTTCTTGCGTGAATTTGACCGCGATTTTATCTCGGGGCATATGCGGGTGACCAAGCCATCGTCGCAGATTTATCAAATGCTTGAGAAGACGTCGGGTCTCTCTGGCGATGCCCTGATTTTTGCGGATGATCGTGCCGAAAACATCGCAGCTGCGTCAGCGCGCGGCTGGAAAACACATCTGTTTGACGGTCCGGACGGCTGGGCTGCGCGGTTGGTCACAGAAGGACTGCTTAGCGAAAGCGAAGCGGTATGAGCGTGCCGTTTATCTCGTTTCAAGACGGGGATGCGGTAATGGATTGGCTGGCGTTGACGGATGCCTTGGCGGCGGGTCATGCATTGCCGAAAGCGCAGATTGGCGATACGTTTCTGAATCGCGATCCCGACACGTTGCTCAGCCGATCTGCTTGGATTGATGGGTTGGGGTCGGCTGTAAAAACGGCCACGATCTTTCCGCAAAACCCCAGCCAAAACAAACCGATGATCCACGGATCTGTTACATTATTTGATGACGCTTATGGCATGCCTGAAGCGTTCTTGGATTTTCACTTGGTCACCAAATGGAAAACCGCTGGCGACAGTCTGCTAGCCGCCAGGCGTTTGGCACGCCCGGACAGCCGCAACATCCTGATTGTTGGCGCGGGGACTGTGGGTGAAAATCTGTATCACGCCTATCGCGCAGCGTTTCCTGACGCCTCATTTATGATCTGGAACCGGACGTATGAGCGCGCCGCAGCCTTTGCCGATCGTCTGGAGGCGCGCGCCGTTCAGGATTTAGAAACAGCGGTGGGGCATGCTGATATCGTTACGTCTGCAACGATGTCGACGGATCCTGTTTTGCGCGGCGCATGGATACAACCAGGCACGCATGTGGATTTAATTGGCGCGTATCGCCCGGATATGCGTGAAATGGATGATGCAGGTTTGCAGAAGGCAAACGTTTTCGTTGACAGTTTTGACACCACTTTGGACCATATTGGCGAGATGAAGATTCCCTTGGACAGTGGTGCAATTGTGAACGCAGATGTAATTGCCGACTATTATAATTTAGACGCGTTTCAACGCACTTCGGATACCCAGATCACTCTGTTCAAGAACGGAGGCGGCGCGCATCTGGATCTTATGACCGCGCGCTTTGTCCTGGCCAGGTGGCAAGCAACACAATGAGCTGGCTGGTGATTGGTCTTCTTTCGACCTTGATCGTTCTGCCTATTTTCTTGGAAATAAGGCGCCCCAGAATGGGTTGGAAAGCGCGCAAAGACGCCCCCGGGGATTTTGCCCATCTAAGCCAAGGCACCACGCATTTTCAGTGGTATGGCCCGTCGAAAGGCCCGGTTTTGGTGTGTGTGCACGGACTGACGACCCCCAGTTTTGTCTTCAGCCGCTTGGCACCAGGCTTGGCACTTCTTGGGTATCGGGTTTTGGTGTATGATCTGTATGGGCGGGGATATTCGAACAAACCAAAGGGGCCGCAGGATACGGAATTTTTCGTTCGCCAGCTTCGGGATCTCTTGGCGCATCAAAAGCTTGAAAACAAGCTGATCGCTTTGATGGGCTATTCCATGGGGGGTGCAATTGCGACGGCTTTCGCGTTTGAATACCCCGAACGGGTGACCCGGATGATTTTGTTTGCTCCGGCAGGAATTAACGTGCCGCAGGCGCCTATGATCCGGGTCGTGCGGGATGTGCCTGTGTTGGGCGATTGGGTTATGCATGCGATTTACCCGACCCGTCTGCGCCAAGGAATTCGCGCCGAAGGTGATGTAGAATTTGGCCCGTTGCAGCTAAGCCAGTTGCGGTATCGGGGGTTTGTGCAGGCTGTTCTTGCCAGTCTGCGCGGAATTTTGTCCGTGTCGTTCGAGCAAGAACATAAATATCTGGTAACCGAAGAAACCCCAATTCTGGTGGTTTGGGGTGAAAAGGACAGTGTGATCCCGCTGTCGTGTAAAGAGACCCTGTCCACATGGAACCCGACCACCCAGCATATTGTGATACACGATGCGGGCCATGGGCTGATCTATACAAACGCAAATCGTATCCTTGTTGAAATCACAGACTTCTTGACAGTGGGCTAGGCGGCCTGCACGGCCATCGGTTTTTCCCGGATCGGCAAGTGGATAATCGCGGAAAACGCCCCAATGGCGACGCCGACCCACCAGACGGCGGTGTAATCTCCGTACTGATCGTACAGCCGCCCCCCCAGCCAAACGCCCAAGAAGCTGCCCAACTGATGGGAAAAGAACACGATTCCATAAAGCGTGCCCATATAGCGCAACCCGTAAATATGTGCGACTAACCCCGAGGTCAGCGGGACTGTCGCCAACCACAAAGACCCCATTGCGACGGAAAACAGGATCACTGTGGTGGGCGTGATCGGAAACAGGATGAAAATTGACGCGATGATCGTGCGCAACGTGTAAATGCCTGCCAACAGGTACTTTTTCGAATAGCGGTTGCCCAACCAACCTGCCGCCAGCGTGCCAAAAATATTCGCCGCCCCGATGATTGCAATCGCAATTGCCCCCAGGGCCGAAGTCGTCGCGATCCCCATCCCGGCCAGCATGCCATTTGGGTCAATTGGGCCGCACATTTCAGTGATAAGCGCGGGAAAATGTGCGGTCACAAAACTGAGTTGATAGCCGCAAGAAAAGAAGCCCAAAAAGATGAAAGTATAGGACGGGTCTTTGAACGCACGTGTAAGGATCTGGCCCAAAGATTCTTGTAGCTCGACTTTGGTAATCTGACTGGGTGACTTGATCATCGGCACAAACAGCAAGCTGGCCAGGATCATCGCGGTGAACACCAAAAACACCGATTGCCAGGTCATCATAGTTAGCAGCCACTGTGCCAAAGGCGGTCCCAAAATCTGCCCACCCGATCCAGCCGCTGTGATAATCGCCAAAGACATCGACCGGTTTTCATCCGATGAAGCCCGCCCAACAGCGGCCAGCAATACGCCAAATCCAGTTCCGGCGATGCCAAAGCCCACCAGAACTTCCAAGGCCCAGTGTTGCTCGGGCGTCACAGCCAAAGAGGACAGCGACAGCCCCACCGCATAGGTTAACGCACCCAGAATTAACGCGCGCCGATCCCCCAAGCGATCCGCAAAAGCACCAAAAATTGGCTGCCCTATCCCCCAAGCCAAGTTTTGAATGGCAATCGCCATGGAAAAATCTGACCGCAGCCAGCTAAATTCCTCGGCAATCGGGATTTGAAACACCCCAAAGGACGCGCGGATCGAGAAATTCATCAGGATAATAACACAGGCCCCAATCAGGATCGGCGTTAAAAGGGGGGTGTGGGAACGTGACATGCGCCCAAATTGCGGGTTTTGAGCGCGCCGTCAAATCAGGATTTGTGCGCAGGCTCTTCATTTTTTAAGGTCTTGGGGCTAAATGCGGGGTATGACGACACTTCCTCAGATTTACGCCGAAGCTGTTGCGCAGGGCGAGTTGACTGCAGATCCCGCGCAAGTGGCTGTGCTGCCTGAGTTTGAACGGATCCGCGCGGCTCTGGCCGTCCCTGTGAAGCGCGGTCTGTTTCGCAAAGCGCCCGAGCCGATCAAAGGGCTATATCTTTGGGGCGGTGTGGGGCGCGGCAAGTCGATGTTGATGGATCTGTTTGTGGATCACGTCGATGTCCCTGCTCGGCGCGTGCATTTTCACGCCTTTATGCAGGAAATTCACAGCGCTATGCATGAGGCGCGCAAAACCGGGGTCGACGACGCGCTGGCCCCTGTGGCGAAATCTGTGGCCGATCGTGTGCGGCTGTTGGCGTTTGACGAAATGCAGATCAGCGACATTACGGATGCGATGATCGTGGGGCGGTTGTTTGAGGCCTTGTTTGCCGCCGGTGTTGTTGTGGTAACAACGTCAAATCGGGTGCCGGATGATCTGTATAAGGACGGGTTGAACAGGCAGTTATTCTTGCCCTTCATCGAGCAGATCAAGCATCATATGCATCTCTGGGAACTGGCTTCCCCTACGGATTATCGCCAGGAACGTCTTGCCGGCAGTCCTGTGTATTTCACACCATTGGGGGCCGCGTCGCGCAAAGCCATCGACGTGATGTGGCGCGATCTTGGGGGCGACGCCAGTGCGCCGCTGGACTTACAGATCAAAGGGCGCGTTGTGACCTTGGATAGATTCCAAAACGGGGTGGCGCGTGTATCGTTTTTTGACTTGTGCGGAACGCCATTGGGTCCTGCGGATTATCTGGCTGTGGCCGAAGCGGTGCGGGTGTTGATCTTGGAAAATATACCCCAATTATCGCGGGATAATTTCAATCAAGCCAAACGGTTTGTGACCCTGATAGATGCGCTTTATGAGGCCAAAGTGCGCCTGATTGCCAGTGCGGCCGCCAAGCCCGAAATGCTTTATATCGAAGGCGACGGTGCGTTTGAATTTGAGCGCACCGCCAGTCGATTGCGCGAAATGCAGGCGGCGGATTGGGGTGTTTAGCTATGTTCCAGCGAAGGCGAGAGGCTATGCATTTTGAATGCAATTTAACGCAAAATGCGCTAAGCGTGTTCGCGCAGGATATGCCCGGCCAAATACAGAGATCCACAGATCAGAATGCGCGCGCTTGGGTCTTCTTTTAAAATGGAAGCTACGGCATTCGTGACCTTATCCGCCGTGCGCGCCGTCATTCCCACAGCCAACGCTGCGGCGCAGGTGTCTTCGGCGGGCAAGGTGTTCGCCTCGCCCGGGATTGAGACGGCCACCAGGCTTTGCGCATGCGCGGTCATTGGCGCAAGATAACCGGCGACATCTTTGGTGTTCATCAACCCGCAAACCATATGGGTCGGGCGCTTTGGCAGGCGGGTCAAAGATTCTGCAAGGGTCGCGCCACATGCGGCGTTGTGCCCACCATCCAGCCAGAATTCAGCCTGCGAATAGGTATCGATCAACGGCCCGCTGCGCAGTTTTTGCATCCGGGCAGGCCAGCTCACATCGCGCGCTGCCGCCGCACAGGCGTCTTCATCAAATCCCAGAAAGCGCAACGCAGTGACCGCAGCCCCGGCGTTTTGAAACTGATGCGCGCCCATCAATGCGGGGGGCGGCAAATCGAGCAGACCATGATCATCTTGATAAATTAGGCGCCCTCGTTCTTCCCAGGCTTGCCAATGTTGTTTTTCCGCCAATAACGGCACGCCAAGGGAGGCGGCTTTGGCCTCAATCACATCTTCGGCGTCTTGGGTTTGCGCGGACATTACACAAGGAACGCCGCGCTTTAGGATCCCGGCTTTTTCGCCTGCGATTTGCGCCACAGTGTTGCCCAAGAATTGCGGGTGATCAAAGGACACAGGGGTGATCATTGTTAACCGGGGCTGGGCGATGACGTTTGTGGCATCCAGCCGTCCGCCAAGGCCGACCTCAAGCAGCGTGAAATCCGCAGGCGTGCGCGCAAAGGCCAGAATCGCCGCACAGGTCGTGATTTCGAAATAGGTGATCGGCGCGTCGCCATTGGCGTTGTAACATTCATCCAGAATTTCGGTCAGGTGATCCTCGGCGATAAGCGCTCCTGCCAGGCGAATACGTTCATGAAACCGCGCCAAATGCGGGGATGTATAGGCATGACAGCGCTGCCCCGCCGCCTCAAGCCCCGCGCGGGTCATCGCCAGTGTCGAGCCTTTGCCATTGGTACCTGCGATGTGGATGACCGGGGGCAGGTCATTCTGAGGATTGCCCAAAGCGCCCAACAGCCGCCACATCCGATCCAGCGTCAGATCGATGATTTTAGGGTGTAGCGCCATCATACGTTCTAGGATCAGGTCGGACCCTAAACTCATGTGGGTGCATCCTCTGAGGCAATATCGCTGGGCATCGGTGGCGGCAGATCGCCTTTGACAGCGGGTGGCAGGCTGAGCAACATGCGCAAGATCGTAATCAATTCGTCGCGCATATCTTTGCGATGCGTCACCCGGTCTAACATCCCGTGATCCAGTAAATATTCAGCGCGTTGGAACCCCTCGGGCAGCTTTTCGCGGATGGTTTGTTCAATCACGCGCGGTCCCGCAAAACAAATCAAGGCCCCTGGTTCGGCAATGTGCACATCACCAAGCATGGCATAGGACGCGGTCACGCCGCCGGTGGTTGGATGGGTCAGTACGACAATATAAGGCAGCCCGGCCTCTTTCAGCATTTGCACCGCAACAGTGGTGCGCGGCATTTGCATCAGCGACAAGATCCCTTCCTGCATACGCGCGCCCCCGGCGGCTGAAAACAAGATCAACGGCCGTTTAAGGCGCACCGCTTCTGTGGCCGCCGCAATGATTGCGTTGCCGACATACATGCCCATGGATCCAGCCATGAACGAAAAATCTTGGGCCGCAGCAATCACTGGTGTGCGCCCCATTTCACCGCTGGCAACCAACATCGCCTCGGCCTCGCCTGTGCTTTTCTGCGCGGCTTTCATCCGGTCAGGGTATTTCTTTTGGTCGCGAAAGCTCAAAGGATCAGATGTGGGTTCTGGCACGGGCACTTCGGTGAAAATGCCGCCATCAAAAAGCGTTGCAAAGCGATCCCGCGGCACCAGCGCCATGTGGTGATTGCAGCCAGAACAGACATTCAGATTATCGCTCAGCTCGCGGTGAAACAACATTGTTCCGCAATTTTCGCATTTGGTCCACAGATTGTCCGGCGTTTCACGGCGCGAAAAGATCGAATTTATCCGTGGGCGGACATAGTTATTGATCCAGTTCATATGCTGGGCTTCCCCGTCTTTTGACTTGCCCGCAGGCTTAACGACGTGCGGGGGCGAATGCAATTAGGGCTGATTGTCAGTCGGATCTTGGCGATCTTGCTGGCTTGGTTTCGCGCCCTCTTTTTCTTGTTCTGTCGGCAAACGTGAACTGGAGGTGCGTAGCATTTCAGCCGCATGGGTCAGATAGGTGGACACGGTCTTCAGCAGGTCAAAAGCGACTTCGGGATCGGCCTGCACAACAGACAGGTATTCACGCGTACCAATGCGCAAGAAAATACAATCTTGTGTGGCAATCAAATCGTTTTGGCGGACTTCATTCAGGATTACAGACAAATCCCCAATCACGCGGCCTGGTTGGATGGTGGTGATGGGCACCGCTGTCCCATCAGGCTCGTACCAAAGCAACTGCGCTTCGCCTTTAATGCATAAATACGCGGCATCTGGGGCGTCACCGACGGTAAAGATCTTTTGATCTTTTTGGGCCTTATACCATTGCGCCGAGAACGCCAACAGCCTTTGATTGCGTTGCGATAGGTTCGAAAATAGCTCGGCCTGGGCGATCAGACGTTGCTTGCGTTGCAGATCGTTCTTGCCATCTTCGTCCCCGATATCGTGGGTTTCCAACCCGTCAATCCGCCCGTTTCGGATTTCGACATAGATGTCATAGGCATCTGGGTTCTCGAAATTGTCTTCCATAAAGATCAACGTCGCATCGGGCATCAAATCGCGCAGCTTTTCGCGGGTTTTGGATCGACTTTGTGCATCATGCGAGGCCAGGGCTTGATCCAAAATCAAGATGTCGGGCCGTTTGATCGCAGCGCGGCTGAAGGCGGCGCGTTCCAAAAAGACCCCCGGCAAATTGTTCCCACCGGTGCCTGTTTGGATATCCCAAATGGTTTCTGCAACTTTTTGGCGCAAGCCGTGGGCGTTCAAAACATCCGCCACAATATCGTGCACCAGATCCACCTTGGATCCGGCCAAGCGTGAAACGCGACCGTAGATAAGGTTTTCCAGTATCGACAGACGCGGTAGGTAATTTTCGGGTGCGATCGGTACGAACATATCACCCGACGCGGCGCGCAAACTCTCGCCTTGGGTTTGACGAATGGCCAGGATTTCCTCTTTGAAGCTCTCTGGAAAGGCCGGTCCGATTTGCTCGGCAGTAAAGAAAAACGGGACTGTCAGTAGCTGGGCGAATTCATCGGTGTTTAGCGCGCCGTCGCCGTCTTTACGGCGTCGATCTGCGATATCGGTCAGCGCGTCATAGGTTTCCGCGTCAATGCCGAGGTCTTGAAATAAGGGGTGATCGGTGCCGTCCTTGCCAAATGTCTGGTCCAGTGTGTCGACCACAGTTTGCGAAATGGCTACAATCTGTTCAGCCAGCTCTTGTTGTAAGATCAGATCCAGCAACCCACCTTCTGAGACCAATTCAGCTTGTGAAATGATCCGCGCGGGGGCTGCGAACAAAAGGTTTCCGCCCAAAGGAACCGAGGGGTTAAAGCGGTCTGGATCAAAATGGTGAATACAGTCATCCAGTCCCGCTTCGATCAACGCCTGGCGCACATCATCGCGCAAATTGATGATATTTTGGGCCAGCTCTGGGTGGTGTTTGGGGTCAATTGGGGCTGTCATCATGCGGCGGAACATGAATTCGTCGATGCCCATGGCTTCGGTCAGTTTGAACCACCAGCCCAAAATGTCGCCATCATCGGTAAAATCAGCGATGGAAGGATCTGTCCAATCAGCCTTTAAACTATCGGTGCTGTTGCCCGAGCGCAGGGCCTCGCGTTCAGCGACATCGATCTGGCCCGGATCCCACAGGACCGTTTTGGGGCTGTTGCGCAGGGGCATCATCAGATTGGTGCCCAGAGTGCCGTTGAACAAATAGGGCCGAGATTGCGCATAGCCCACCCGCGCGGCGATCACCGATTGATGCAGCGAGTTCAGCTCATGCCCGGCCAATGAAACAGTGCCACGGTTCGGCAACACTTCGCGGGTCAGAACATCCGCCAAAGCCGCGCGTTCGGTCTGTCCAGGTACTTTGATGGCGACGCGACTGCCGGCGGGGATCTGCAACGAGATATCTTCCAGCACAGCATTGCCGGAGTCATTGCGCACGGACACATTTTTCAGAACAACATCGCCGTGAAGATTGGGGATCGTGTCAGGTTCGCCCTCAAACAAGCTGTCGTCGATGATATCTTTGGGGGCAAATCGCTCGGTCACAATGTCCCAGCGCAGGGACATGTCCTGAACTTGGTTGTAGTAGGTTAACAATTCCTTCCAAGGGCTCGAAAGGTCCTTATATGCAGCCAGCGCGGCCACCAAAGCCCCCACAGTGATGTCGCCCCGGATCGCAAGGATCCCGCCTACCAGATAGAAAAAGAATGGGGTCAATTGGGTGATGAAGTTGTTGAGAAACTTCATGAAGAACTTTTTTTGATAGATCTGGAAGCGGATATCAAACAGCCGCCCCAATCGGTCTGTGAATTGCGCACGCCGATAGCGCCATCCGCCATTGGCCCGCAGATCAGCAGAGCCCGCAGCCGTTTCCCCAATTTCCGAGGCCAAAGCACGGATCTGGATAATGCGTTTTTTGTTCAACTGGTTGATCTGGCGTTGCAGGATCGGAATGATATAGGCCTGCAGCGGGATCAGCGCGACACCCGCCAGCCCGAACCACACCGATTGCATGAACAAAAAGATCACAATGATCGCCATTTGCCCGGCTTGAAAAACCGGCTGGGCGACCGCATCACCCATGAGCCCGCCCATCGGTTCGGCCTCGGAGGTGACCATGCTGACCAACTCGCCCTGGCTTGTCCGTTGGAAATAGGGTTTGGGAAAGCGCATCATCCGGCTGATCAATTGATAGCGAAAGCGGCGCAGCATCCGTTCCGCCAACACACCTTTCATGGTGTTCAGGCGCATTTTCAGCAGACCATGACAGAGCACCGCGCCCAGATACCCGAAGGACAGTGCCATCAGAAACTGGATCTGCGTTAGGTCATAGCCAAGTACCGCCACCATTGGATTGTCAGCATCAATTGCGTCATTGATGATCCGCTTAGGCAATTCCAGCGTGGCGTAAAGAAAGGGAAAGGTCACAATTGTCATGGCCAGCAAAGCCAGTTGCTGGCGTTTCGAATGCTTCCAGATGAAGACGAAAAGGGTGCGGTCCATGGGGCGCAGGGCTGCCTTTTATGGCGGGAGTTCGTCAGAAACTATAGTCGCTTGCTGCGCATTACAAGTTTGCGCCCTTGCAGGGGATATGTGCGCACGCTATCCATTTTGAAAATCTTCCGGGGGAGCCAGCAAAATGCTGAAAAAGCAATTCGACAAGTCCAAACTGCCCAGCCGTCATGTCACCGAAGGCCCAGAGCGCGCGCCACATCGGTCATACTATTACGCGATGGGCATGACCGAGCAGGAAATCCACCAGCCCTTGGTTGGTGTTGCAACATGTTGGAATGAAGCCGCCCCCTGTAACATTGCCCTGAACCGTCAGGCGCAAGCGGTGAAAATGGGTGTGAAATCCGCTTTCGGCACGCCGCGCGAATTCACCACGATCACAGTGACAGATGGCATCGCGATGGGACATGAGGGCATGCGATCGTCCCTGGCGTCGCGCGAGGCGATTGCCGACACGGTCGAGCTCACCATGCGCGGGCATTGCTATGACGCGATTGTCGGGCTTGCGGGCTGTGACAAATCCTTGCCAGGCATGATGATGGCAATGATCCGTCTGAACGTGCCTTCGGTGTTTTTATATGGCGGATCTATCCTGCCGGGACGGGTGCCCCAAGGTGCGCAAGTGCCAGAAGCTTATGCGGATCGCGATTTGACAGTCCAGGACATGTTCGAAGCTGTCGGCCACCAGCAAAATGGCACGATGACCGAAGCCGAACTGGACGTGCTGGAGCGTGTGGCGTGTCCGTCTGCCGGGGCGTGTGGGGGCCAGTTCACCGCCAACACGATGGCTTGTGTGTCCGAAGCGATTGGCCTGGCGCTGCCAAATTCCTCGGGTGCGCCTGCGCCCTATCAAAGCCGCGATCAATATGCCGAAGCCTCAGGTGCTGCGGTGATGACCTTGATCGAAAAGAACATCCGCGCGCGGGATGTGTGCACCCGTCAAGCCTTTGAAAATGCTGCACGTGTTGTGGCCTGCACGGGTGGTTCGACCAATGCTGGGCTGCACTTGCCAGCTATGGCACATGAGGCGGGGATCGAATTTTACTTGGATGATGTGTGCGAAATCTTCCGCGACACGCCCTATTTCGTCGATCTCAAACCGGGCGGTCAATACGTGGCCAAAGACCTCTATGAGGCGGGCGGCATTTATGTGGTGATGAAAGAGCTGCGCAAAGCCGGTTTGATCCATGAAGATTGCATCACCGCGTCGGGCTATTCCATCGGCGAAGAGCTGGACAAAATCGACCTTGTGGCAGACGGTCGTGTGATCTATCCGATTGAAACACCGATTTCGAAAACTGGTGGCGTTGTTGGCTTGAAAGGCAATTTGGCCCCCGAAGGTGCGATTGTGAAAATCGCAGGGATGGAGCCTCAGCACCAGATTTTCACGGGGCCTGCGCGCATCTTTGAATGCGAACAGGACGCGTTCGACGCCGTGCAACAGCGCGCCTATGAGGAAGGCGACGTGTTTGTCATCCGCAACGAAGGCCCCGCAGGTGGTCCGGGCATGCGCGAAATGTTGGCAACCACTGCGGCCCTGTCGGGACAAGGCATGGGCAAGAAAGTCGCACTGATCACAGATGGGCGCTTTTCGGGTGCGACCCGTGGGTTCTGTGTGGGCCATGTCGGTCCCGAAGCCTATCACGGGGGACCGATTGCGCTGTTGAAAGATGGCGATGTGATCACGCTGAACGCGATTGAAGGCACGATAAATGTCGACATTTCAGAGGACGAGATGGCGACACGCAAGGACGCTTGGGCGGGCCCGCGCGAAACAATCTATGCGTCAGGCGCGTTGTGGAAATATTCACAACTGGTCGGTGACATCTATAAGGGCGCGGTCACGCATCCTGGCGGAGTGGCGGAAAAACATGAATATATGGACCTTTAAACGGTCCGCCTTTGCTGTCAGTCTGATTTTGGGTCTCGCCGCTTGCGAAGGTGACGGGACCGATTTCTTGGAAGCGCTTCGGGCCAAGCCAGGTGCCACAGAAACATCTGCGCGCCCGAACGTGGCTTTGGTCAGTGCAACGATGGCACAAGGCGCGATCAAGCTGACCCCGCCGGATGGATATTGTATTGACCGGCGAGACTTAAGCCAAAGTTTCGCTGTTATGGCACGCTGCGACAGGCTGGGCGCAAAGAACGCTGCGCAAGACGCGCCTTTGGGACTGATTCTGGCTGAATTTGTGGCGGCGCCCTCGGACGTAAATGTCGAAAATGCGTTGCAAAAAATTCTTCCTGCCGACGCGCGCATTTTAGAGCAATCAAACGCGACTGACCTTGCGCTGGCACAAGTTCGCGGCGGCGCCCCGTCTGGATCAGATCCGGTTCATTGGCGCGGCTTAACGCAAATCGGGGGAAATCTGATGTCCTTTCAAATATTTGCACCTCAGGATGGGGAGCTGACGCAGGGCGCAGGGCAGCAACTGGCTCGGCAATTGGTCACACGCACCCGGGCGGCTTCGGCGGATCCTACGCGATTTTTAGGGACTGGGAGGCTGGCCACTGGACTGCAAACTATTTTTGATGATTTATTTAATTGAAAGCCTTGCGTGATACGTAGGCGCTGAAAAACACTAAAAGCAGGCAGGCGCAGGATGGGCCGCGACGGAAATAGGTTGTGGGACAAGATGTTTGACCGGCGTGTAATGCGCCGGTGGAACAAGGTTGCTCAGCAAGCCAACACAGCCAATTTTAGCGCATTGAAGCGGGACAGGACGCGGGCCAAGATATTGCGGGGCTATTTGGATCGTGTAATTTTTCAAGCGGATGACCGTTTGACGATGGTGCAACAGTCCAGAAATCTGCGGACAGTTCCCCATACCACAGATTGGGACTGGGATCCTGATTTATGGCGCGGCGCGCTGTCGGTTCCTGGGTACGCTAATGCTGAAAACGCATCAAAACTTTGCGACGACGTGACGTTGTTTCACGATTGCCCACTGCGCGAAATTACCCTGCGCCAAGTTCGCAATAAAAACGTGGACGTATGTGCGCCTTTCGGGTTGAATCTTGAAGTTTTTGATTTTAAAGGAACTTTTTTGTCGGTCGTGATTGATCTTCCCCTTAGTGTGATCCAAGGCCTGTCGCGCGCACACATTATTCGCATGGACACCCTTGTGCAGCTTGAGCGCCCGATGAAAATCCATGCGCGTCTTAACGTCAAAAATGGGCCCAATGCGGACCAAGTTATGGTTGAAATGGACTTGCAGGGTGACACCCACAGCGCGGAATTTGATCTGGCCTATGCTGGTCTTAACGAAAAGCGGATGGAAAAAGCATGGGTTGATCTGTTTTTTGAACAGCCTGCAATGAACCATGTGACACTTCAGGACATGACGTTTTCACGCCATTTGCGTGCAGCACTTTGAGGAAAGGACCGTTCGGCCAATGACGTTGCATTTTACCCAAACACAGATCCGCGCGGGCGTGTGGCACGGTGTCCTGGTTGGGGGGGGCGCGCGACCTGATATTGCGGTACGTCACTTAGATCAGGTTTTGCCAGATGTGATAGTTGATCCGTCTGATCTCGGCTGGAATGTACAGGTGCCGATCCCGGCGGGCTCTATCGCGGATGGCGTCCAAACATTTGTGGTCGAGGACAAAAAATCGGGACAGGCTTTGGGGGATTTTACCCTGATAGCAGGCGAGGTCTTGGGCGAGGATTTGCGTGCTGAAATGGCACTGATGCGGATGGAACTTGATATGTTGAAACGGGTTGTCCGCAAACAAAATGCCACGCCAGGGCCTTAATCGCTGCACTACGATGTCTTTGGGCGGGTGTCCAAAATTCGCACGGCTTTGCCTTCTGATCGCGCGACCCCGCCGACAGGGCGCACATCCACTGCGACCGAAATCCCCACGGATTGCTTGATAAGCTGCGACAACGCTGCACTTGCGTCTGATCCATTTACAGAAGCATCGCTGACCTCACAGAGCACACGCATTTGATCCATGCGTTCCGGTCGGCTGAGCTCAATCTGGAAATGGGGCGCGAGCCCGTCGATTTGCAAAAGGCATTCTTCGATTTGGGTTGGAAAGACGTTTACACCGCGCAGAATGATCATGTCGTCCGACCGCCCCGTGACTTTTTCCATGCGTCGCATGCTGCGCGCTGTGCCGGGCAACAAGCGTGTCAGATCGCGTGTGCGATAGCGGATAATCGGAAAGGCCTCTTTGGTGAGCGAGGTGAATACCAACTCGCCCAATTCCCCATCGGGCAAGACCACGCCTGTGTTTGGGTCAATGATTTCGGGATAAAAATGGTCTTCCCATATGTGCAGCCCGTCCTTGGTTTCCACACACTCCATCGACACACCAGGTCCAATGATTTCGGAAAGCCCATAAATATCAACAGCATGCATGTCAAAGGCTTGTTCAATTTCATGGCGCATTGCGTTTGTCCAAGGCTCGGCGCCAAAAATCCCGACATCTAAAGAACTATCGCGCGGATCGATGCCTTGGGCGTTGAATTCATCCAAGATAGACAGCGCATAAGACGGCGTGACAGTGATACCCTTGGGTTCAAAGTCAGTGATCAAACGTACTTGGCGCGGCGTCATTCCGCCCGAGATCGGTACTGTTGCCAGCCCCAAAGCGTCCGCGCCCAAGTGAATACCTAAACCCCCGGTAAACAGCCCGTAGCCATATGCATTATGCAACAGATCGCCGCGTTGCAGGCCGGCCGCACGCAATGATCGCGCCACCACTTGCCCCCACATGTCCAGATCCCGCGCTGTGTATCCGACCACTGTCGGCTGGCCCGTGGTGCCGGATGAGGCATGTATACGCTGCAGCTGGTCACGTGGGACGGCGAACATCCCAAATGGGTAGTTATCGCGCAGGTTTTGTTTTTCCGTGAACGGGAATTTTGAGATATCTTCAAGGCTTTGCAGGTCGTCTGGGTGCACCCCTGCTGAATCAAAGTTGGCCTTGTAGTGGGGCACGTTGTTATAGGCATGGGCCAGGGACCAGCGCATACGGTCCAGCTGCGTGGCCATAATTTCGTCGCGCGAAGCCACTTCAATCGGATCCAAACTGTCTTTGGCTGGGGTCAGATCTTTCATACGGGGCTCTCCTGCGGGTCTTCAAATGTGGGTGTGCCAAGGCTGCGCGACAGACCACGCATTAGGGCGACGATGCGCCCATCTTGGCCCGTAACTGTGACGTCATAAACGCCCGAGCGCCCGGAGCGTGAGACCTCAGCGGCGGTGGCTGTGAGCGTCTCATCCACCTTGCCGGGGCTGACATAGGTGATCTGGTTCTGCTGCGCGACGGTCACCTGGTTATAGGTGTTGCATGCAAAGGCGAAGGCACTGTCGGCGAGGGTGAAAATATAACCGCCATGCGCTATGCCGTGCCCATTCACCATGTCGGCGCGCACCTGCATCGTCATCTGGGCGTGTCCCGGCGCGATAGACACAAGCGTCATGCCCAAGCCACGGCTGGCGGGATCTTGTGCCAACATCAAGGTGGCACATTTTTCGGCGCAGGCTTGAGGGGTCATATGTGTTTCACCATCGCAGAATTTGTCTGAAATTTGTAACGCGCGGGCCGGTCCAGAGCAAGCATTTGTGCATTTTGCGATTTGAGCGCTTGCCAAGTCCCTGAATTGGCGCAAATCTTAGCGTATGAATTTTCAAACACCGCCGCCCAGCAATCTACGTGAAATTCCGAACCCGACTGTCGCGTTTCATCGCACAGAGCTTTCCGTGATCCTGTCACTTTATGGGCGCATGGTCGCCGCAGGGGAATGGCGCGATTATGGCATTTCAAGTTTGAAGGAAGTTGCCGTGTTTTCGGTCTTTCGCCGGACGGCTGAAACCCCCATTTATATGATTGAAAAGCGCCCTAAGTTGCGCGGTAAGCAGGGGATGTACGCGGTCATTGGCATCGACGGGCAGGTGTTGCGGCGCGGGCAAGATCTGAAAACTGTGCTGCGTGTGTTGGAACGCAAGCTGATCCGCGCGGTGAAATAGGCGGGCTAGACTGCAAGCCGCGCGTGGCGCAAAACGTGTCCATCTCCGGCAGAGAGTATACGTTTGATCGCGGTCTCAATGGGTTCAAACGCGACCGCCATGTGATGCGCATTTGCGTGGATCAGGGTGTTTGGGTCGAAAACCAGCGCCACATGTCCTTTCCAAAACAGCAGATCATTGCGCTGATAGGACCCGTCGCGCACGTCAACGCCAAGCTGATTCATCTGCTGGTCACTGTCACCGGGGCAGGGCAAGTGCGCGGCTTGACACGCCAATTGCACAAGCCCTGAACAATCAATGCCGAAAGCAGAATTTCCACCCCATAAATACGGTGTGCCTTGCAAAATTTCCGCCGTTGCCGCCAGATCAGGATGATGCGTTGCGATGGGGGTAAGGTGACTGGTGATTGTGAACAGACCTGTCTGTATTTGGGCAAAAGGTCCGTTGATCTCGGTAATGCTTAACAGACTGCCGCAGGACACAGCGATCGGCTGTGGCGCTTTGATATTCGGCTCGGAAAACAGCAACGTAGTGCGGGCTGTGACGCGGTGTGTTGGTGGAGTTGGCGCGCATAGATCCGATTTCGCCACATGCCCGACATAGCCAGAGGTTTCGTCCCGGATCAGTGTCGTGGCCGGTCCCAAAGAGCAGACCGGGTGACCAAACAATATTTGCCGATCTAAGGGACCGCTGCCATCTGCGTTCAATCTCAGATTCGCCACGGGATTGGCGATTTGCATCTGCGTGCCGGACGTCGTCGGTCCTGCGCCCGAAACGCTGTCATGCGCCAGGTCTTTCGTCGCAAAAATGTCCCGGCGGGCGCGGCTCATAGCCCCAAAAGATCGGGCAGTGCGTCCAAAACGGCGCGCGCGCCTTGGCCGACACCGCCTTTGGGCCGGGCCGGTGCAGCGCTGGGTTGCCAGCCATAGATGTCGAAATGGATGTAGGGCGTTTGGGTCACGAAGCGGCGCAAAAACAATGCAGCAGTGATCGATCCGGCAAATCCGCCTTTTGGGGCATTGTCCAAATCCGCAACACCTGGTTCGATCAATGGCTCGTAAGGCATATGAAACGGCATGCGCCAAACGGGATCGCCGCAGCGCTGCCCGGCGGCCTCCAACGCCCCTGCGTGGGCTGCATCATCGGTATAATAGGGGGCCAGATCTGGGCCGACAGCCACCCGCGCCGCACCTGTTAAAGTCGCCATCGAAATGATTAGATCAGGGTTGTCTTCTTCGGCCAGCGCCAAAGCATCGGCCAAAACCAAGCGTCCTTCGGCATCGGTGTTGTTAATTTCCACGGTCAGCCCCTTGCGAGACGTCAAAATATCCTGGGGGCGGAACGCATTGCCCGCGACCGAGTTTTCCACGGCGGGAATCAAAACGCGTAGTTTTAGCGGCAATTTTAAAGACATAATCATGTGCGCCAGGCCCAATACCGTGGCGGCACCGCCCATGTCTTTCTTCATAAGCCCCATCGACCCGCCGGGCTTGAGGTTCAAACCACCTGTATCAAAGCACACGCCTTTGCCAACCAATGTCAGCGTGGGTCCAGAATCTCCCCAACGCATGTCGATCAGACGGGGTTCGCGGTCCGCAGCCCGTCCCACTGTGTGGATCATGGGCAGATTCTGATCCAACAAATCCTCGCCGACGGTCACATCCATTTTGGCCCCATGCCGCTGCGCCAGGACATCTGCTGCTGCTGCCAAATCCGGGGGGCCCATATCCGAGGCGGGTGTGTTGATCATATCGCGGGTCAAGGCTTCGCCCATCGCGATGACTTCTAATCGTTTGGCGTGTGTGGCGTCATCGGGGGCCGTCAGAAGGGCTTCGGCACCTGCGGCTTTTGTATAGATATCAAAAGTATACCCCGCCAAAAGCCAGCCTAAATACTCTGTGTTTAGCTGGTCCTCGGGCAGATCCGCGTTCAGCGTATAGGTGCCCTTGGGCAGCTTTCGCCGCGCGCCGCCAAGTACAAAGCGGCCCCTTTGCTGGTCGATCTCACTGCCCAGCCCAACAAAGGCATAGGCAATTTTGCCATCAATTCCGGGAACTGTCAGGCATTGCCCCACGGCTGCGGTAAACCCCTGTGCCTCTATCCAGTTTTGACAGGTGGTCGGCATGGTGGCCACAATATGGTCTGCACTTTCTGGCGTGACCAAATGCAAGGGAATTGAATCTTCGGTAGCAGGGGCAAACGTGAGGGACATGAAACGAGGCGCCTTTTAAAAACGGTTACCCGTAGTTGTACTCAGAACTTGCCCGCCATGAAAGGGGCCAGTGGTCGAATGCTAGGCCCTCGCGCGCACAGTCCGGCGCGCAAGGGCCCAAGATGGGTTAGCTGCCGGACGCGTCGTTGATCAGGTCAGCCATCTCACTGAAGGACATGTTGTTGTAAGTCGTGCCGTCAATCACGAAGGACGGCGTTGAGCGGATTCCATCGGTCTCGGCATTTTCCGTGTACCATTGCACCAAAGTGCGCAGCTTTTGCCCGTCTTGCAAACACGCCTCTAAGGTATCGCCGTCCAGCCCGGCCACTGCGCCGATTTTGCGCAAAGCGGCGACGATATCTGCGGGCTCGCCTGCGCGGGTCCACTCACTTTGTTGTTGGTATAGGATGTCTGTGATGCCAAAGAACGAGTCCGGCGTGCCAGCGCAACGCGCGATGGCCGAGGCCCAAAGCCCGTAGCGATCAAAATAAACCTCGCGGTAGACAAAGTTGATTTTGCCTGTTTCGATGAAATCAGATTTCAGCTGTTTGAACGTGCCGCCGTGGAAGGATGCGCAATGGGGGCAGGTATAGCTGGCATATTCGATGACGGTGACGGGGGCATCTGGATTGCCTAAACGCATCTCGGCAATGGTGGATGTGTCCAGCTCTGCGTCTTGCGCATGTGCGGCCCCGACCAACTGATCGGCCAGTTGCGCAGACCCGGACGGCGTGCTTGGGGGCGTGGATAAATACCACGAACCTAGGCCCAAAATTGCGGCGGCCAGCGCCAAGATAGGAAGTCGAGACATTGGATATGCCCTTTGCTAGTTGTTTGATTTTGTTTTGATATGCGCGCCCAAAAGTTCAAGGGCTGCGCGCAATTCGTCGTTTTCGACAGGGGCGACTTGTTTGGCAGCAGCGTCCCGTGCCGCTTGGCCTGGACCTGCAGGAAGGTCTGGTTTTGGGGCCGCATCAAACACCACACGCCCTTCCGCGAACCCGGTGGGGGCGGTTTGTGTGATCCGCACGCGGGCAATCGCGCTGTAGCCATAGACTGAATTGACCCGGTCGCGCAGCTTTTCCTTTTCCATTTCCAGCATGGGCGCATTAGCCCCGGTGGTCAGCAACACAAGCGTAGCCCCCATGCCGCCCCGGGCATAGGTGACCTCAACCGGGCGGGAAATCCGCGCCATGTCCGGGCCTGCGATTTCTTCCCATTCGGTCAACAAGCGGGATTGCGCAAACCCGCGCGTGGCACTTGCATCACGGATCTTGCCGCGCAACAAAGACGAGGTGCGGGCAAAGCCTTTGGTGCTGGATCTGCGTCGGACGGGGCGCATTGACATGGACAAGCCTCATATTCGGTGCAAACGAGTATAACGCAGCGCGCGCCGGGCAACCAGAAAAACGACACAGTTGGGGTTATAAAACTTGCGTGATCAGACCCTGAGTTCGACGATTTTGGCGTGGTATGATGTCCATGCCCGTGTGATGCCTTGGCGGGTGTCCCCGAAAGATCGCGCGCGCGGGGTCCGGCCGAACCCTTATCATATTTGGCTAAGCGAGGTCATGTTGCAGCAAACCACAGTCGCTGCAGTCAAAGACTACTTTGTAAAGTTTGTCACGCTTTGGCCCACAGTTCAGGACCTGGCAGCTGCTAAGGACGCGGATGTGATGGCGGCTTGGGCCGGGTTGGGATACTACGCCCGGGCGCGCAACCTGTTGAAATGCGCGCGCCAGGTGAGCCAAGATCATGGGGGGGAATTTCCGCAAACGGCTGATCTGTTGCAGAAATTGCCCGGAATTGGGCCCTATACCTCTGCCGCGATTGCTTCGATTGCGTTTGATCAACCCGCCCCTGTTTTGGATGGCAATGTCGAGCGGGTGATGGCGCGGATGTTTAACGACCCAACCCCTTTGCCCGCTGCGAAGCCCGTGTTTATGCGCTATGCCACGGATCTGACGCCGCAAAGCCGACCCGGGGACTATGCGCAAGCGGTGATGGATTTGGGCGCGACACTTTGCACCCCGCGCAACCCGGCTTGTGGGATTTGCCCTTGGCGTGATCCTTGTCAGGCGCGTCGTGCAGATAGGGCGGCGGATTTGCCGAAAAAGACACCAAAGAAACCTAAACCCACGCGCTATGGCATCGCTTACGTCGGGCGACGTTTGGATGGGGCTTGGTTGCTTGAAACTCGGCCCGAAAAGGGGCTGTTGGGCGGAATGCTTGGCTGGCCAGGCAGCACATGGGACGCCGCGCCCGAACCAGCGCCTCCTGCGGAGGTCAATTGGACCCCAATCCCCGGTGAAGTTCGGCACACATTCACGCATTTTCACTTGATTTTAACGCTGCGTATTGGCCTTTTGCCTGACGACATCCAGCCGAAGCGCGGTGACTTTGTCCCGCATTCTGCGTTCAAGCCCGCAGATTTGCCGACTGTGATGCGTAAAGCTTATGATGCGGCCCGTGATCAATTTGAATGACTAACACGAAACTGTTCGGAAATTCTTTGACCTTATTCTAAGATCATCAGGCTAAAAGATAGTTCACACAGGTGCCCATATGACCACGCCTCAAATTTCGCCCCTTGATCTGTCCCGTGTAGCGCGTGCCTTGCCGTTCGGGTTGTCTTATCTTTTGCCGCTGTTGGCCCTGGTGTCGGCGGTTTATGGCGGCTGGACAATTATTTTGTTGCCGGCGGTGACGTGGTATCTGTTCGGGGCTGTGGACCTTGTGGTTGGCTCGGATCCCAGCAATGCAGACCCGCGTGCGACAGAGCGCGACATGCGGGTCTATCGCTGGATCACACTGTTTTGGGCACCCGTGCAATTCGTGACGCTGTTCGGCATGCTTTGGTACGTACCGCAAGCGGAACATTTGAGCACATTCGAACGAATCATCGTGTTCTTCGGTGTCGGCGTTGTGACAGGTACGGTTGGGATCAATTATTCGCATGAATTGATGCATCAAAAGCCAAAAATAGAGCGCTGGTGCGCGGATATTTTACTGGCTATGGTGCTGTATTCACATTTCCGATCTGAACATTTGCTGGTGCATCACCGCTATGTTGCCACCCCCAAAGACCCAGTCACTGCGCGCTACAATGAAGGCTTTCACCGCTACTACCCCCGTGTTTTGAAACAATGTTTTCTATCTGCCTTTCGGGCGGAGACTTCAAAGCTGCTAAAAATCGACAAACCCTGGCATGACCGATCCAACCCATTTTGGCGGTATTGGGGGCTTCAGCTGCTGTTCCTTACGCTTGCGGCGACGCTTGGCGGTTGGTCTGGAATTGGGTTGTTTTTGGTGCAGGCGGGAACCGCGATCTGGCAGCTGGAATTGGTGAATTATGTCGAACATTATGGGCTCACTCGCAAACATTTGGGTGCGGGCAAATATGAACATGTCAAACCGCATCACAGCTGGAATGCAGATCAAAAGGTGTCGAATTGGTTGCTTATCAACCTTCAGCGACACTCGGATCACCATTATAAACCGGATCGCCGCTTTCCAGTTTTGCAAACATATTCCGCGTCGCAGGCCCCGATTTTGCCGTATGGTTATGCTTTCATGACAATCTTAGCGATGATGCCGCCGTTGTGGCGTCGTGTCATGAATCCTGCCGTGCGACGGTGGCGCGAAATGTACTATCCCGAAATTTCAGACTGGGGGATGTATAATTCGGCAAATAATCCGCATCCACAGTAAAGCGATATTAACTCGGGGTGTGGCAACTGCACACACGGAAACGTTGTGTAAGGACATCAAAATGGCCATAGCGGTGAAACCGAGTGCGCGACCGATGCCAATGGCGCGGTGCTTGTTGGTCGAAGACTCTGAATTCGACCAGAAACGGATCGAACGAACTATTTCGGGCTTGGGCTCGATTGACCTTGAGATCGCCAGTACTCTGCGCGATGCACGACGCATGATGACGTCGCGCGTCTATGATCTGGTACTTTTGGACAACCAGCTGCCAGATGGCTTGGGGGTAAATTTTGCCTCTGAGCTGCGTTCATTCAAAGGGTGCGCCCACACGCCCGTCTTGATGATCAGCGATTACCCAACACCCTTTATGTACCACAAAGCTTCAGATGCACGGGTCAATATGGTTCTCGCCAAGGATGAGTTCCGCCCCAGCCATGTGCGGGACGCACTCCATTTTGGACGCATGAAGGCACGCCACTTGCTTCCAGAACGTCTTTCTGGGACGAATTGATCGACGCAAATTCGCATGACTCGCTGAGTTAGGTTAATTTGCTTGGATCCTCAGGCGCTGTTGATTGAACTTAATGCATCTACGGTATTCTGCCATAAGCCAAAGATATCATCTTTCATCGCAGATGTGCACAGAATAGCTGGGCATTCTTAACGCAATTTTCTGGCAAGGTGCGCCAAAAGAAAACCCCGTCTGCAAGCAGACGGGGCAAGTTGAGTGCCTGGCTTAAAGCCAGTTGGCCACAGGCACCGGCGGTGTTTGAAATTTAGTGTTCGCGCATCTCGGCACGAATTTGTTGGCGCAACACGTCGATCGGCACTGTTTTGCCTTCCCGGCGAAAACACCAATACGTCCAACCATTGCAACTAGGCGCGCCTTCCAAAGCTGCTCCCACTTGATGGATTGACCCTTTGACGTCATCTCCAATCAAGGTGCCATCAGCGCGAACCTTTGCTTTGTGCCTCTTGTTCATCGAAAATAGTTCTTCGCCTGGACGCAGCATCCCACGTTCAACAAGCACCCCAAAAGCTACGCGTGGCTCAGCCCGTTTCGATGTGCTGACACTCAACGCATCGCGATCAAACTTACGCACGTTTGCAATGCGTGCTGCGGCGACTTTGCGATAAGCTTCCTCGCGCTCAATCCCAATGAACTCACGCCCAAGCATCTTCGCAACAGCGCCTGTCGTCCCAGTCCCAAAAAACGGATCTAAAACAACATCACCGGGATTGGTGGATCCCACCAAAACGCGATGCAACAAGCTTTCGGGCTTTTGTGTCGGATGCGCCTTCTCACCCTTGTCGTCCTTCAGCCGCTCATGCCCTGTACAGATTGGCAAAACCCAATCCGAACGCATCTGTATGCCCTCGTTCAATGCTTTTAAGGCCTCGTAATTGAACGTATATTTTGCGGCCTCATCCCGGGACGCCCAAATCATTGTCTCATGGGCATTGGTGAACCGCTTGCCGCGAAAATTCGGCATTGGATTGGATTTGCGCCAAACCACGTCGTTCAGGATCCAATACCCTTGGTTTTGCAGTGCCGCGCCAACCCGAAAGATATTATGATAGGACCCAATCACCCAAATCGCCCCATTGGGCTTCAACAACCGCCGCGCTGCCTTCAACCATTCGGTGGTAAAGTCATCATAGGCACGGAAGGACGAGAACTGATCCCAATGGTCATCGACTGCATCAACCTTAGAGTTGTCGGGACGATGCAAGTCCCCCTTCAATTGCAAATTGTAGGGTGGATCCGCAAAGATCAGATCAACTGAGCCTTTTGGCAGCGAATTCATCACATCAATGCAATCACCGGCCAAAATCTGATTAAGGGGCAACGCTTCCGCGCCCTTCATGTGTTTCGTCATATCTGCCTCTTGTCCCCGGCACTTGTGTGCTCGTTAGTTGAACCTAACATGAGTCAGAGGCGATTCGCGGTCAATTTCTTTTTTGAATCAATCGTTTAAGTTTTTTTCTTGATACAACATGTTGTGGACAGGTTTAAAAGAACGCCGATGATGTGGTGTGACCCCTAAATCTTGAAGCGCCAACCTGTGACTTTTTGATGGATATCCCATATTCGTCTCCCATCCATATCCTGGATGCTGTTGCGCCAAATCCACCATCAATCGATCCCGCCTAATTTTAGCCACAATTGAAGCCGCCGCAATGGACAGTGATTTGGTATCTCCTTTCACCACACCGGTCGCCGGTAGGTTCAAAGCACGTGGCACCATATGCCCATCAATCAAGACATGATCTGGCCGTTCTCCCATATCTGCAACGGCCCGGATCATTGCCAAATGAGACGCCTGCAAGATGTTTAAGCGGTCAATTTCGTCAACTGATGCAACGCCGACCCCGACCACGGCTTGCTCAAGAATAAGCGGATAAAGCACTTCACGTTTCTTGAAGCTCAGTTGCTTTGAGTCGTTGAGCCCTTCGGGGATCCGATCAGACTCCAAAATGACCGCAGCCGCCATAACGGGACCCGCCAAAGGTCCACGCCCGACCTCATCTACACCGGCAACGCGACCGCCAAGCGCTGCCTCCAAATCAAACGTAGGCAAAAAAACCTCTCCTTCACTTAGCAAAGATAAACTCCCGCCGGAGGCACTGCAAATCCAGAATGGATTTGCCCAAATACGTGTGTGAGCAAAGCTCACGCAATAAAAGAGGGGTAGGTCCCGAAACCCACCCCCAAGTTCAGACACATAAATATGATAAATCATGCGTCCGTGCTCTTTGGCCTGTTGAGTTCAAAGCACGCATCCATAGGCCAAAGCTATGCGACGCGTCAGCGCTGCGCGACACGAAACCCATTTTGACGCAAACACCGCGCCCCCCATCCCGATCTTGGACCATTCGCGGTCCAGACCTGGCGTTGGCAGTGCTTGGGAAGGTGCTGGGTATGCGCATAGTTGCGCTGCATGCACCGATGCGCAAACAAGCGTGCGCGTCCCTGATCCGTGTCAAACCGGCGCAAACACTGCTGCGGCAACGCTTGGTGGCGTGCACGTTTGGGCAGGGGGCGGGCTTTAAGCTTTTGGCGGGTCACCGGCTTTATTTTATGGGCCGGATGTGGGGCGACATCGGTTTTACGGCGGTGTTTTCTGTCTTTTTGATCTGCGGCGACCAACGCTCCGATAACGGCCAGCCCGAACAACGCAGCGATCGTGCTTTCTGCCTTGTGGCTGCGCTGTTGGGCCTGCGATGCCGTTGCACTCACGCCTGTCACAAGAAGGGACAGCGCGGTCACACTGGCGATGACTTTTTTATGAATGGCAAGTTTCATCAGGGAACTCCTGTGGGGATCTGAAAATCTGGATGCAGCAGACAAGCCCGCTGCGGTGTGTTTCGATCCTGGCCAAACCGCGTCCGGTCGCACAATAACGCGGACCTGCTATCGGATAACCTCTGCCGCGTCCTCCACGTGATATTGAATAACAAGGCCCGGTCCGTCATTCTAAGTGCATGAAAAACCTAACGCTCATCAGTGCGATACTCATTTGCATCGCGGCCCAGGCCCAAGCTGCGTGTTATGCGGATTACAAGGCCAAGCAGGACAACCCCTTGCGCCTACACTATGGTGTCGCCGAAATGACTGGGCCCTGTACGCAAAGTGCCGCGCAATCAGATCTAACCAGGCGATTGGCGGCGCAGGGTTGGACCTTGCTGAACGTGGTGTCTGTGTTTGGTCCCGAAGGTCTCGATCAAAGGAAAGCCAGTGCCGGATCCTACTACCTTCGCTTCTGAGGCCCGCCGCTCGGGCACCCGCCTGGTCACCTTCGGGATTGTTGCCATTGTGGCGATTTTGTTGGTTGCAGCCGTTGTGCTTTTTGCGACCTTGCCCGATGCCAACGCGTTCAATGCGCGGGTCGAGCAGTTGTTTATCGCCAATGATGACCTGACCAGCCAAGCCAATATCAAGCTGTTGGAAATTTTGGCCAGTTCAGGCACGGCATTTTCTGACACTCTGACCAGTTACCGCGTGGTGATTTTTGTGTTGTTGGTCTTTGCAACGGCCTTGTTGATCGCGGCTTTGGTGTTCTTGGTCATGCTGGTCGCACTGAACCGCCGTATGGCGCAGATCGAGCACGCGGGCATCCAAGTGTCCTCTTTGTTGATTAGTCGCGAAGAAAACACGGTTTACCTGAACAACATGGGTTTCAAGCTGACCGATGCAGCGATGGAGACCATGTCAGTGCTGGCCGAGGCGCGCATGGATGATGATGTTCTGAGTGGCTCGGAACTCGAAGGGCTGATCTCGGGGCGCGATGCCACGGAGTGCGAAGAAGCTGCCGGGGCCACGCGCATCAAACGTTTGCGCGACACATTGGGCAATCAAATGGTCAGCGCGCTTTTGGTGAAGAATATCGCGCGGCGGGGATACATGTTGTCGGTCTCTAAGGACGTGATCCGGGTTCTATAACACCCAGACCATGGCAAAGCAGCGCTGGTCTTCTGAGACCTGCCGCGCCATGATCGCGCAAACCCACAAACGCTCGGAGATCGCTATGCCTGCCCCCATCAACCCCTTCAAAGCTGCGCTGAAAGCGGGCGACACTGTTATTGGCTGCTGGATGAGCCTTGCCGCACCGCATGTCGCTGAAATCATGGGCACGGCTGGGTTTGATTGGCTGGTGATTGACAACGAACACTCTGCCAACGATCTGCGCAATACACGTGATGCGTTGATTGCGCTTGAGGCTTCTGGCACGCATCCGGTCGTGCGCGTCCCTGTGGGCGAGACTTGGATTATTAAGCAAATGTTGGATGCGGGGGCGCAATCCATCATTGTTCCGATGGTTGAAACGGCTGAGCAAGCGCGTGACTTGGTGCGCGCCTGCCGTTATCCGCCCCAAGGTGTGCGCGGTGTGGGATATAGCACAGCGCGCGCGTCCCGCTTCGGAGAAATCGCGGACTATGGCAAGACCGCCAATGAACAGATCTGTTTGATTGTGCAGGTCGAAAGCCGTGTTGGTTTGGACAATCTGGACGAGATCTTGGCCGTAGACGGTCTTGACGGCGTCTTTATCGGCCCGGCAGATCTGGGCGCGGATCTGGGCTATATGGGCGATCTTATGAACCCCGAGCTGGTCAAAACCATTCTGGATGGGCTGTCCCGGATCGCCGCATCCGATAAGGCCGCTGGGATCTTGAGCTCGGATGATACGATGATCCAAGCTTCGATTGATGCGGGCGCGCAATTTGTCGCTGTTGGTTTGGATGTGTTGATGCTGGTTGGGGCGGCGCGCGGATTGGCGAGCAAGTGGAAACGTTAATGCACCAGTCGGTTTTATGATCGGCCCCGCACTATGATCGGTCCCGGCCTCATCGCGCTGGCTTTGGCCTATGTGTTAAGCCAGTTCTTCCGAGCTTTTTTGGCCGTCTTAGCGGATCCCTTGGCCAATGCGTTGGGTGCCACTCCAGAACATTTGGCGGGCGCATCCGGGATCTGGTTCCTCAGCTTTGCGTTGATGCAAATCCCAGTGGGCGAGGCCTTGGACCGCGTCGGCCCGCGGCGCACAGCGTCTGTGTTGCTGGCCTTGGCAGGGGGCGGGGGGGCTGCGGTCTTTGCGCTTGCGACGGCCCCTTGGCATATTAGTGCGGCGATGTTGTTGATCGGGATCGGCTGTTCGCCAGTCTTGATGGCCAGCTATTTTATCTTTGCCCGTCAATACCCGCCAGCGCAGTTTGCCACCCTGGCAGCTGTCATGTTGGGCACAGGATCTGTGGGCAATTTGCTGTCGGCCTATCCGATGACCTATGCTTCGGACCTGTTGGGCTGGCGCGGTGCGCTTTGGGCGCTGTCGGCGGCTTGTGTGATCGTTGGCGCGCTGATTTGGGCCTATGTCAACGACCCGCCCCGGGCGCGATCCACACAAGCTGGATCCGTTTTAGACCTTCTGAAAATGCCAGTTCTGTGGCCCATCTTTGCGTTGATGCTGGTGAACTATGCGCCTGCGGGGGCTATTCGCGGACTTTGGATCGGCCCCTATCTCAGCGAAGTTTACAGTCAAACGGCGGGTCAGGTGGGGCAGGCCACATTGATCATGGGGGGTGCGATGATTGCGGGCACCTTCGCCGTCGGGCCTTTGGATAAGTTGCTCGGCACACGCAAATGGGTGATTTTTGCAGGGTGCCTAATTTGCGCACTTAGCACTTTGGCCTTGGCGTTAAGTGTCGGAAATAGCGCCTTTGTGTCGATTGCCCTGATGGCGTTGATCGGATTCACCGGCGGCACCTTCCCGGTGATTTTGGCTCATGCCCGCAGCTTTTTCCCGCCGCATTTGACCGGGCGCGGCGTGACCTTGGTGAATTTGTTTGGCATTGGTGGTGTTGGGATCATGCAATTTGCTTCGGGGCGTTTGCATACGGCGGCTTCGGGTCTGGGTACTGAAGTGCCTTATGCGTTGATTTTCGCCTTCTTTGGCGGGGCGCTCTTACTGGGTTGTTTGGTCTATTTGTTTAGCCAGGACCGCGTCGATTAAAGCACCTGGCTTTTAACCTGAGGCACCCTGTGTCACAAATGTCCCAAGAACGCGCAGCCTGGCCGCGCATTCGTTTCCCAGGTCTTAGGCAGGGTACTATAAGTCGCGCCTTTCCAGCCCAAACCCCCTTTCCCCCCTGCCCATTGGGGTATATGCCCGCCCACGGCATAGGCGTCAGTTCCGATCCTGTGCATCTATAGAGAAGAGAGAGAAAGGTTCGATGGGTTACAAAGTTGTCATCGTGGGCGCCACTGGAAACGTGGGCCGCGAAATGCTGAACATCCTGGCTGAGCGCCAGTTCCCTGTGGATGAAATTGCTGTGCTGGCCTCGCGCCGCAGCTTAGGCACGGAGATCTCATTTGGCGACACGACCCTGAAGATCAAGGATCTTGATACGTTTGACTTTACCGGCTGGGACATTGCGTTGTTTGCCATCGGATCGGATGCGACGAAAACCTATGCGCCCAAAGCCGCCGGTGCCGGTTGCGTTGTGATCGATAATTCCTCGCTGTATCGTTATGATCCGGACGTGCCGCTGATCGTGCCCGAATGCAACGCGGATGCGATTCATGGGGTTTCCAAGAAGAACATCATCGCCAATCCCAATTGTTCAACTGCACAGATGGTTGTGGCGCTTAAGCCTTTGCATGATCGTGCGCGCATCAAACGCGTGGTGGTCAGCACATATCAATCTGTGTCCGGTGCCGGCAAAGACGGGATGGACGAGCTGTGGGATCAGACAAAGTCGATCTATAACCCGACGTCCGATGTACCCCCTAACACGTTCACCAAGGAAATCGCGTTTAACGTGATCCCGCATATTGATGTGTTCATGGAGGACGGTTCCACCAAAGAAGAATGGAAAATGGTCGCCGAGACGAAAAAGATTGTCGACACCTCGATCAAAGTCACAGCCACCTGCGTGCGGGTTCCGGTCTTTGTGGGCCATTCCGAAGCGATCAATATCGAGTTCGAAGACTTCCTGGACGAAGACGAAGCCCGTGAGATCCTGCGTGAAGCGCCCGGCGTCATGGTCATCGATAAGCGCGAAGATGGTGGCTATGTGACACCCAAGGAATGTGTCGGTGATTTCGCCACATTCATTTCGCGCATCCGTCAGGACAGCACGATCGACAACGGCATCAACCTGTGGTGCGTGTCTGACAACTTGCGCAAAGGGGCTGCCCTAAACGCGGTGCAAATTGCCGAAACACTGGGGCGTGAAGTTCTGAAAAAGGGCTAAGCTTGGGACAAATTTGAATTTGAAGGGGCGTTGCGGGGCAGCGCCCTTTTTCTTTTGGGCCAGGCAGGGCATGGTCTTATTGTCAAATATATGAGGTCATCCATGACTATGCGCTGTGTTGTTTTTGCCTTGGCTTTGTGCCCTGCTGCGGCGGTTGCAGGCGAATTTTTGATCCCGTCCCGTGCAACGCAAGCGGTGATTTATCCCAGTGGCGGTCAGATCAGCCATGACGTGCGCCTCAATGTGCCTATGGGTCGACATCAGATCGTGCTGCCGGATTTGCCGCAAGGCGTGTGGCTGGATGGGCTGCGAGTAAGTGCCCCAGACGTGACCTTGGGCGCGGTGCGGTTTCGCGAAAATTACGTGCCCCCGCGCGCGGATCAGGACAGTGTAGCACTGCGCGATGCGAAGGCTTTGGTCGCGGATCTGAACGCGCAAATCCAAACCAAACAAGATCAGGCAGCGGCGGTGCTGTTTCGCGCCCAAGCGGCTCAGGATCAGATCACGTTTCTGACCGGTCTGGGGAACAGTGCGACATTGCCCACAGATCCGACAGCGCTCAGCGCGTTGGCCAAGATGATCGGAACGCAAACCTTGGCCGCGCGTCAGGACATACAGTCTGCGCAAGTCGAAGAGCGTAAGATCGCGCGGGATATTGATGCGCTGAAAGACCAGTTGAAGACCGCCCAGCAAGCGCTGAAGGCTTTGGTGCCGCAACCTGCCGACCGTCCCTATTTGGTCGTCGATATCACCGCAGAGAGCAACCTGAACGACGCACCACTGCAGGTCAGTTTCTTTAGCAACGCGGTGTCCTGGCAGCCGACCTATGATCTGCGCCTGTCTGACACACAAACACCCGTGCTTAACATCATGCGGGCGGCGCATGTGGTGCAAAATACCAGTGAAAATTGGACGGACATCGAACTAACCTTGTCCACGCAGACCCCGTCAGGGGCGATTGATCCTGGCAGGTTGTACCCTGATCTTAAACAGTTGATGAACCCAGAGTTGTTGCAGCGCACCCTGGCTCCGGCTCGGAAATCTGTTCAATCCATGGGCGATGATATGATGGCTGAACCGATGCTGGCCGAATCTGCCTTGCAGGTGGAAACGGAAGGTTTGGCGCTGACCTATCGCTTTTCCCAACCGGTGTCGGTGGCGTCGGGGGCAGATGTGGTGCGCATCCCGTTTGATCAGATTGACCTGCCCGCCACGCTTGTTGCGCGCGCCGTGCCACTTTTGGAGGATACGGGTTTTATTGTCGCCAAGGTCACAAATACCAGCGCTGAACCCTTGCTGGCTGCAACGGATGTCGCGCGATATTTTGGCGGTTCGCTCGTGGGGCGCGCGGCGTTCCCGCAAACGCCCGCGGGTGGCGAATTGGAACTGGGCTTTGGGACTATTGACGGGCTGCAACTGACCCGCGCGGTGCTGGACCGCGCCGAGGGTGATCGGGGAATTCTGACGCGCTCGAATGAGGCCACGGAGACCGTGCGCATTGATGTGTCCAACCTCACGAACCGCGCGTGGGATGTCGAGCTGCGCGACCGGGTGCCGTATTCGGAACAAGAAGATCTAAAGATCACCTATACCGCCCGCCCAACGCCGGATGTGCGCCGCGTCAAGGATCAGCGCGGGATTTTGCAGTGGAATTTTGCGCTGGCCCCTGGGGCGGAAACGTCTGTGGCGACAGATGTCACCATGACTTGGCCAGATGGGCAGATTGTGCAGTAGCGTGCGCTAAAACCGCTCGGCGCGCATGACTTCGCAATCGGTCACGGTCACCACACCGATATGGCTTTCCACAAGCGGAAAGGCCTTGGTCAACAAGTCATCCAGCTTTTCGGGGGCCACAATACAGACGACCTGCACCATGCCTGACCCGCGCCCGATCTGGCCTTCGCGGCTCCAAAGGCCCGATCGCCCAGACCCGCCCAAGACAGGCAACACAGAAAACCCAGTGACGCCAGCGCCTTCCAACGCATCTGTGAGTCGAGATTGCATGATGGCTTCGATGATTACGGCGACGCGTTTAGCTGCGTGGGTTTGCATGGCGTTAAACTCCGGTCAGGGCAGAGGCGACGGCCAGATAAAGCGGCAGCCCAAGGGTCAGGTTGAAGGGGAAGGTGACCCCAAGCGACAGGGTCAAATAGATTGACGGATCAGCCTCGGGCAGGGCGACGCGCATCGCGGCAGGAACGGCGATATAACTGGCCGAGGCCGACAGCGCCATCAACAGCATCACACCACCTGTGCTAAGCCCCAAAAGAAGTCCCGCGCCAAGTCCAAAACTCGCGCCAATCACAGGCATCAACAAACCAAACAGCAACACACCCGGGCGCAAGACACCGCCCCCCTGGCGCAAACCCCGGCCCGCAACCAGCCCCATATCCAGCAGGAACAGGCATAAGACACCTTGGAACGGGGCGACAATAAAGCTGTCGATCTTGGCCAAACCTTCGGCCCCTGTGATCCACCCTATAAAGAACGCGCCGACAAGCAGCACGATGGACCCGTTGAACATAATCTCGCGCAGCAGTTCATTGTCCATGCGCCGCCCATCGCCGCCCCGGGAAATCAACCAAAGGGCCGAGAGAATCGCAGGGGCTTCCATTGCTGCGGCCACCGCCACCATATAGCCTTCGGATGTGATGCCCGCACCTTCCAGGATCGAAGTCGCCGCGACGAAGGTCACAATTGAGATCGATCCGTAATGCGCAGCCACTGCAGCAGCGTCCAACCGGCTAAGCCCTGTCATGACCTGCAGCAATCCAAATGCGATCACCGGTAACAGGAATGACAGAATGATTCCCGCCAACAAGGACAAGGCTAAGGTTCCATCGACACCATAATCAGCAACACTGACCCCGCCTTTGAAGCCGATGGCGAACAACAAATAGATCGACATGCCCTTAGCGACGGCTTCGGGCACCGACAGATCCGAGCGCACCAAAGCAGCCAGGACCCCCAAGACAAAGGACAAAATGATGGGCGAAATCAGATTGCTGGCCGCTAGGGTCAGAATTTGATCCATTAAGATCTCCGGTTCTTAGACGTGAATGTGTTAGATGAAATTTGGTTTAAATCTCTGTTATATCTTGCGAAACTCGGCGGCAATTGGATCATACGCCTCTAACTGCCCCGCGCCAATATCCAGCCATAAGCCATGCAGGCTTAGCTTATCTTGGGTGTGGCGGTCTGACACAAAAGGAAAGGTGAACAAGTTCTCAACCGAGGTCTGCACGGCGAGTCGTTCCAACAGGCTAGTCTGTTCGGCTTCATCGGCGATATCAGCCACCAGATCATATTTCGGGCGCAACAGATCCATCCAGCGTCCGACAAAACTATCGGTTTTTTCCAGATCAGGGGCATTTCCTTTGCACATATCCAAGCAGCCTTTGACCCCACCGCAATTAGAATGTCCCAGCACAATCAAATGGTTGACGTTCAAAACAGTTACTGCATATTCCACGGCCGCCGAGGTGCCGTGAAGGTCCCCATCGGGTTTATAGGGGGGGACCAGATTGGCGATATTGCGGTGAATAAAGAACTCGCCCTGATCTGCGCCAAAAATGGAAGTGACATGCACACGACTGTCACAACACGAAATCACCATGGCCCGTGGGCGCTGTCCTTCGGTGGCCAAACGCTCATACCAGGCGTGATTTTCGGCATAAGTGGTAGCCTTCCAGCCTTGATAGCGCTGCTGCAAAAATCCTGGCAATGGTTTTAATCGATGCATCGCTGACCCCTGTCTTCGCCCCTGCTGAGCGCCCTACTGTGCAGGAAATACAACCATTTTGAAGCGATTTCGAGCGAAAACGGGCTTGGATAGAAACCATTTGGAAGGAGTTTTGCGTCAGTTTCAGCGTTGGTGAGTGAAAAAAGTAAGTGGTGAGACGTGTGACTTCTCTTTGTCAATTAATTCAGGATGAGCAAGCATCCCTAGACCATGACCAGTTAGGATCTCTTTACGCGCAGCTGGGCGCAATCGGTGCTGAAGATGTGGTGCGCCGCGCGATGGAGGAACTTGCCTTGCGCCTTACCCATGCAGAACGGTTCTATCGACAAGGTGATATGGACGAGCTGCGTCGTAGCGCACGATCGCTTGTGGCGATTGCTGATCAGATAGGCATGCAGAAACTGGTGCAAGTTGCAGCGGATGTTGGCAAGGTCTTAGAGCAGGGTGATGATGTCGCATTGGCAGCGACCCTGTCGAGGTTGCTGCGTGTTGGGGAAACATCGCTGTCTGCCATGTGGGATTTGCAGGATTTTTCGATTTAAGCATACCTGGTTCGGACGCCGGTTGGGGGACCGTCTGCCGTACTGCCGCACGCTGCCTTTGACCTGAAGAATCATCTATCGGAAATGTTCCGAGAACGCGAAGCGTGGCAGATCATTTGTGATTAAAGATTTAGGCAGGGTGCTTTAGGTTTTGCGTTCGAAAGAAATTCATGGGCTTGGAAAGCGTTGCAACAAGGCGCGAACAGCCGTTTCGTCGTCGAATTGCAATCGAACTGGTAAGGTTAACACACGTCCTCGCCAGTTCGGGGGCAACCGTGCGGCGTCTTTCTCGGTCGTGACCAACTGTGCGCCCAGGGTCCAGGCGTCTCGCTCAAGCCGGGTCAATATCGCACTTGTTAGTGGTTCATGATCCGGCAACGCTTCTGTCCGTGCCAAAGTCGCGCCCAGTCTGCGCAACGTGTCGAAAAATTTTTCGGGATACCCAATGCCCGCAAAGGCAAAATAGGGTTGATCGGTCCAGTTCATGCCTGTCTCTAAAGGCAACACAGTGCCTTGAAGCCTGGGAATTTCTGCTGGAAGGCTTTGATCAAAACGCTCTTGGGCCGAGGGGTCCCCAATCGTCAACACGGCATCCGCGCGCGCCAAACCTATTGCGACAGGCTCGCGCAAAGGGCCTGCGGGTAAGCAGCGTCCATTCCCAAAGCCTCGGGCGGCATCGACCACGACCAGCTTCAGGTTCTGGTACAACGACGGGTTTTGAAATCCATCATCCAGCAAAACAACACTTGCGCCAGCCGCTTGTGCCGCTTTACCGCCAGCCGCGCGGTCTTTCGCGACCCAAACGTTGCAAAAAGCTGAGATCAAAAGCGGTTCATCCCCAACATCAGACGCTTTGTGACGTGCTGGATCAACATCGACAGGCCCTTGCAACGCGCCACCGTATCCCCGGCTCACAACATGTGGAACGTGACCCAAATCGCGCAACCGTTCTGCCAAGGCAATGACAACAGGCGTTTTCCCGGTTCCTCCGGCGTTCAAATTTCCAACGCAAATGATTGGGATATCAAGCTTACAAGGCGTGCCACGTCGCAATCGATACGCTGTTGCCTGCGCATAAAGCCAGCCCAATGGCGCCAAAGCCAAACTACGCCAGTCGTTGTGGGATTGCCAAAATTTTGGAGCACTCATGGGCTTGTCCGTCTGGGCGCATCAAGCAGGCTTGTTTCGACCAAATCTAACAAATTGTCGATCACGTCCGCGCCTGCCGTGGCGACATTCCAACCAGCATGCGCCATGTCTGCGGCGTTTTCTGGTGCTATTAATTGACCGACGGCAGTTCCCAGCGAATTGGCTCCGTTGACGATTCGGGCAGCCCCAACATGCGCCAATTGTGAGTACTTTTCCAAATAAGAGCGCACGTTTGGTCCATATAGAATCGCAGTGCCCAACGCGACGGCGGCCATGGGATCTATGCCTTTCCGACCTGTGCACAACGACTGACCCAGGAAGGAAACCGTAGCCAAGCGGTACCACAGGCCCAGTTCATCCGGGAGATCGGCAATTAGTACTTGCGTGGTTTCCGTGGGATAGGCGCCATCGCTCCAAGTTACAAAGGACATGGAGGCGTCCTGCAATAGCGCGCGCAAGCTGGTTAAATCGGTGTCCGATGCGACATGTAAGATCAAAAGCAGACGATGCGCATTGCGCAAAGCCAATCGATGTGCGTCCAATACAGGTGTCCACTCTTTGGGATCAGTCTGTGCTGCCAGCCATACAGGGCGGCCTGCAAGCTGGGTCGACAGGTCATCCAAATCCGACAGAGCGCAGGACAAGACTTGACCAGAGGCCGAGAATCCAGGAATCTGCTGAATGTCGCGTCGATGCAGCCCAAGCCGTGTCAAAGATCTTATGGCCGCTTCGGACCGCGCCGTAATTGATGCCATCTGAGGCAGAACCCCCCAAGCAGCATCTGGCAACCAGCGTCCGCGCCGCGCCCCAAACCCGTCGGCCTCAGCAGCGACCAAATGCACTGGAATTGCGCGTTGCAGCGTTTCATCGATCAAAGCTGCACGCAAATTTCCCCAAATCCATAACACAAGGTCGGGGGACCAATGATCCAAAAAAGCCTGAACAGGCGCCGGGTGATCCTGTGGTGCTGTTTCCAAAACAATGCTTGGGTCAGGGGATGTTTCGGACCAGGTTTGCGTCGGATCCAAGCCCTCTTCTGGCGGCAGTGTCAGCAAAACATGGCAGCCCGGTCTTATGTTGACCAATCGATACGCCAGATCAAAAACCGCTGGGATATCTGACGCGGATCCAAGGTGAATCCACACCAATGGACCGGCAGGACGATGGCGTGATAGATCCGGAAAGATGGGCGAGGCCCGTCTGGCCAACGCACGATACGCCGCCAATGTCAGCGTGCGCTGTGCCATTCAGGTTCAGCCAAGCTCTTCGGTCGAAGACGCTGCTGTTTCTTCGTCCCGCAATCGGTGCAAATGCGCCACATAGTACCGCATATGCGCATTGTCGACGGTGCGCTGCGCTTCGGCTTTCCAGGCATCATAGGCGGTTTGATAATCTGGAAAAATTCCCACGATATGCAGGTCATCGACATTTTTGAACACGTTTTGGGTCGGATCGACAAGTTCGCCGCCAAAGACAAGATGTAGGCGTTGGGTCATGTGCTAAATCCTTTTCACAGCGCTTTAGCTCGACGTTTACGGCAATCCGCGCAAGGGTCAAGCAATCGGTGAGCGCCGCGCCGCTGGATATTGGGGCTAAGCCGAGGCAACATGCCGGGTGACAAGGTCTGTGTGCAGTTGTGGTGCGGCGGCGATGATACCATGGGTCCGTGGATCTTTTGCATTAAATATCAATGTATTACCTGTGCGATCAGACGTGCGTGCGCCGGATTCTTCTGCAATTAAAACCCCTGCCGCGATGTCCCATTCCCAGGTCGGTCGAAAGGTGATCATCCCGTCATGCCGTCCTTGAGCAACCAGTGCCATGCGGTATGCTAAGGATGGGCGGTAGGCCATTTTGAACGCAGGCACGTTGCCCTTTGCCCAAAATTTTTCGTTGAAATTCGGTTTGGCCGACAGCAACGTCGCCTGGCTTAGCTTATTCTGCGTACTTGCGACCAGGGGCGCGTCATTCAGCGTCGCCCCCTGACCCTTGGCGGCCGCATACATCATATCGCGCATGGGCAGAAATACGACCCCCGCTGTGATCACACCTTTATGGGCAATGGCGATGGAATGGGCCCAAGTCCGGTTGCCCTCAATAAAGCTGCGCGTGCCGTCAATTGGATCGACGATAAAAACTGTGTCGTGGTGAAGCCGATCTGCTGAGTCCTCAGATTCTTCGCTGAGCCATCCATAATCGGGGCGAGCGCTGCGCAAGTGATCCAACAAGAAAGCATTCACCGCCAAATCGGCTTCGGTCACAGGTCCCGCACCGCCAGGTTTGTCCCAGGCCTTGGCCTCGGGGCCGGTGAATTTGGTGGCGATGTGGCCAGCACCCCGGGCGGCGTCGATCAACAGCTCTAGATCATGCGCCTGCAAGGGTCATCCCTTCAACCAAGACAGAGGGCACAACCCGCGATAGCCACGCACGCGCATCATTGGCGGGCTGCAGGTTCTGCAACATGTCCAACAAGTTGCCTGCAATCGTGCATTCATTCACAGGATAGGCAATTTCACCGTTTTCAATCCACATGCCAGCAGCACCGCGCGAATAATCGCCGGTGTTGGGATTGATCGTCGAGCCGATCATTGAGGTCACCAAAAGCCCTGTTCCCATGTCACGGATCAGGTCCTGACGACTGCGCATCCCTTGGGTCAGCGCGATATTCCAATGCCCGGGCGAGGGCGGTGCAGACACACCCCGCGCGGCATTACCGGTTGAGCGCAGACCCAGTTTGCGCGCAGTGGCCAGATCCAGCGTCCAGCCGGTGAGCCTGCCGTCATCTATGATCTTACGAGTCTGGGTGGGCAGACCTTCGCCGTCAAAGGGACGCGATCCCGAGATCCGAGGCCGGGTTGGATCCTCGATCACGTCCAGGCCTTTGGGCAGGATTTGCTGGTCCAAACGATTCAGCAACCACGACGCCCCCCGCGCAGCAGACGCGCCATTGCAGGCGACCAACAGATGCCCGATCAAAGAACTCGAAATGCGTTCGTCAAACAGAACCGGATACGCGCCCGTTGGGGGTTGCTTTGCCCCAATACGTTCGACCGCACGGCTGGCGGCGGTGTGTCCGATATCCTGTGCGGTACGCAGGTCCGATTGGAAAATTCGGCTGTCGCCATCATAATCCCGCTCCATCCCCAGGCCGGTGCCCGCAATCGCAACGCAAGAAATAGACCGGCCTGTGCGCGCATAGCCCCCGTCAAATCCGTTGCTGGCTGCGAAATGCACACGGCGCGCAGAATAGGTGGCGGAGGCGGCCTGAACTTGGGAAATGGCGGTGTTGTCTAAGGCGGCAGCTTCGGCTTCGGCGGCATCGTTTTGCAAATCAGATGGGCCGGGTTCGGCGCTGGGATCGGCCAGTTCCAGATGCCCCACATCGCGATCCTCGGCCAGGTCCGATGCGTCAGCCAGCCCAGCATAAGGATCTTCGGGCGCAACGCGGGCCATCGCCACGGCGCGCTCTGCCATCGCCGCCAAACTGTCTGCCGAGGCATCAGATCCTGACACAATCGCCTGTTGGTTCCCGATAAAAACGCGCAGGCCGATGTCGATGCCTTCAGAGCGTTCGGCCTGTTCTAACTTTGCATCGCGCACATCGACGCTTAGCGTGGTTCCGTCCACAGCCACAGCATCTGCTGAATCTGCTCCGGCCTTTTTTGCCGCAGACAGGGCAGCGGCAGTCAAGTCTTGCAATGATGTTTTCATCCCTGCGAGGTAGTCCCGCCTGCCACGTAAGGCAATCCCCAAGCGACAAACATTCGCGCCTGGTGGGGGCGTCGCGCTTGGTTAACGCAAGCGCTGCCCGTTTGCCAAAACATGGCCCTGATCATTCACTTCGATTTTTGAGCTGAGCACATCATCCCCTTGTGGGACTGTAAACAGACCCATCATCATCCGCGCGCCCATGGCCTGATCTTCGGGCAGCAGGCCCATTTTGACAAGCGAATCAATCAGCCCGTTCGCACCTTGCAGCCGCAGATCAAGCGCGCCACTGGGTTTTGGCACGCCGCCAAAGCTGTTCGTGTCCGTGTTATCAAAGCTGAAAGCGCCCATTCCTGTCAGGTCGGCCCCAGCCGCCGAGATCTGCAAATTGTTCAGCGTGACCGAATTCACTTCTGCAGGCATTTGGTTCGGCTTTAAGGTTTGCGCGATGTCGGGGTTCAGGAAATCGAGTAAAATCTTGGCCTTGCCCGTCAGGTCCAGGGCAATTGTCGCCGGATCACGGGGCAGTTGCGCGGCGGGGTCAAACAGGTTCCAGATCACTTCGGAAATCGTGAAATCACCCAAGGTCAGGCCTAAGGCAAAGTCCTGTTCGGTGTCCACTTGCTGTACGGGGGCTTGCAATTTGAAAGCGAATTTGCCCAAACCAACGGTCACTGGAAACGGGAACTCTGCAACTTTGGCTGTTGCGGATACCTGATCATAGTTGAAATCATAGCTAAGCCCAGCTGTACCCATACCGACACGCACCGCGCCACCCTGTGAGGAGGTGTTCAGCGCAAATGGCCCATCTGGGGTCAACATGTCGACTTCAGAGGTGCCACCATCAAAGGTCACACTGCCGCGCACGTCGAACCCAGCTTCGATCATCGCGCCCAAATCCGTTGCTGCGTCGATATCGTCCGGTAGCGTTCCGGACCAATCTGATTGCAGGTTGGTGGCGGTGCCGCGCAGAAATCCTTTGCCCGCCTCTGGATCGGGAATGTCAAACGTCACATCGTAAGTGACCGCGCCTGCCGTTAAGTCCTGGGAGTAGTCGCGCAGCGCGCCGCTTTTAATTCGGGTGACATTGGCCACATCGCGTAAATCCGCGCGCATGCGAAACGCCTCGGCTGGCATGGCCACACCGTCCATGGTCAACCCGTCCATCGACACTGTCAGCCCGTTCGCACTGTAGGTATATGTCAAATCCGACACATCCCCTGTGACGACCATGCTGGGGGTGTCTTGGCTGTACAGGATCTGGCCGGAAATGGACGGGCCTTCGATAGGTTTCATATCAAATGCAATGGGCATGTCGCTCGGCAGATCGACACGCACCGCACCATCGCCAGTTTCAACGAAGGTCAACACATCCATCTTGATCTGAAACATGCCTTGATCGTCGGCCAAGACCTGCTGCATGACCACATCACGCACCTTCAGCGTATCACCGCTGCGGGTTTGCGCCCCGCGCATATCATAGCCAAAGCCCTTCATGTAGGCCTGCCAATCGGCCCAGACATCGTCAGCGGTGAGATCTGCAAAAACGGGTGTGCCAAGCATGGCTGTCATCACAGCAAGGGCGGACACAGATCGCGAAAAGGGCATAGACAAAGGCTCCGGTGCGTAAATCTTTGAGTGTCACATGGGTGCGGCGCGCAAAGCGGTCAAGTAAGTATTTCCAGACTGGGATAATTGAGCGTAAACAAACGCGTCACAAGAAGAAATGCGAAATATGATTGAGCTTGACCAAAAAGACGGGTTGTGGACCGTGACTTTGAATCGGCCGGACAAGGCCAACTCTCTTACGGCTTTGATGCTGCAAGAGCTTGTCGGGATTGCCAAATCCGCCCAAAACGCGCGGGCGTTGATTTTGACTGGGCGGGGCAAAGTTTTCAGTGCTGGTGCCGATTTGAATGAGGCACGCGCAGGCTTGGCGGTGTCGCCCGTTTGGGAAGAGCTGTCCGGCGCGTTGGCGGCTTTGCCGTGTTTGACCATCGCGGCTTTAAACGGAACCTTGGCGGGGGGCGCGATGGGGATGGCCTTGGCTTGTGATGTGCGGATCTGTGTGCCAGGGGCCAAGTTCTTTTATCCCGTGATGAAACTGGGGTTTTTGCCGCAGCCGTCTGATCCAGGCCGCATGGCGCAGCTGATTGGGCCCGCGCGCACAAAGCTGCTGTTGATGGGCGGGCAAAAGATCACAGCGGATGAGGCCTATGCCTTTGGTTTGGTGGATCGTATCGTGACCGAGGATGTGTGTGCCGCCGCGCAAGATATTGCCGCCGACACACTGGCCGCCAAGCCTGAAATTGCGGTGGGGATCAAAGCGCTGTGTGAACCTAACGGTTAACGTTTGCGCCGCTTTCCAGGGATTTTTGAACTGAAATCCGGCGGGCGTTTGGCGACCCAAGCCAGGAACTTGGCCAGCCTTGGATGAGCGCGCAACGCGTCAGGCGTGTGGTAATGGCGCGCTAAATCGGCCTCCGACAATGCCGCATGAATCTCGCGGTGACAAATATGGTGCAGCAACACGGTCGGTCCGCCCTTGCCGCCTTTCAGCTTGGGGATCAGATGGTGTTCAGATTGCGGCACGCCAGGGGGGATATCGCGCAGGCAAAGCGGGCATTTTGGCGGCTGGTCTTGCATGGCTTAAAACATTAGCGCAAACCTAACACAAACAAGAGCCAAGTTCGAAGGATTGCACGTGGAATTTGACTTAGAGAGCCAGCCCGAGATCGTTCAACAGGCCGCCGGATATGCCCTGCAAGGGTGGGAGCTGGCGCGTGGTTGGCTGTTGAGCCCTGAAGCGTGGTCTCAATTTGGTCTTCTGATTGCCGCCTATCTGTTGGCCGTGGTCGTCACGCGCCGGTTGCGCCCCGCGCTGCAGCGGCTTTTGGATCCGGGCGACGCTAAGAACCTGTTCAGCACGCCGCGCCTTTTCGTGATGTCCTTCTTGCCGCTGATGCTGCCGTTGATGGCCTATGTGTTTACGGGCATCGGCGAAGGGATTGTGCGGTCGATTTTTGACAGCGGTGCTGTGATTGCCTTTGGCAAACGCGTGTTCCTGTTCTTGGCCGTCCGGGCCTTGGTGCGCGATATTTTCACCGACCCGTTCCTGAAGGTCATTGGCAAGTTTATTTTCATCCCCATCGCTGCGATTTACGCCCTGGGGTTGCTCGATGTGGTGCAACTGCGTCTCAGCGAGACGACGGTCAGCTTGGGCAATATCTCATTCTCGATCATGTCGATTGTGCGCGGTGTGATTGCGGGCTCGATCCTGTTCTGGCTGGGCGGCTGGTCCAATCAACAATCCACGCAATTCATTCAAAAACAACAAGATATGCGCCCTTCGTTGCGTCAATTGGCAGCCAAAGCGGTTGAATTCATGATCTTTGGCATCGCGTTCCTGCTGTTGATGAACATCATGGGGATCAACTTGTCGGCACTGGCCGTGTTGGGCGGTGCGATTGGCGTCGGGCTCGGGTTCGGTTTGCAAAAGATTGCCTCAAACTTCATTTCGGGTGTGATCTTGTTGGTTGAAGGTCAGGCCACTGTGGGGGATTACGTCGAGCTGGATGGGGGCGAGCAGGGCAAGATTGTCAAGATGATGGCCCGCGCAGCGATCTTGGAAACCTTTGATGGGCGCTGGATTGTGGTCCCGAACGAGGATTTCATAACAACGCGGGTCATTAACTATTCCGACAGTGGCAGTGCCAACCGCTTTGAGGCCCCGTTTTCGGTCAGTTATGACACTGACATCAACCTAGTGCCCGATATCATTGAGGCAGCCGTGGCCACCCATCCCGATGTGCTGGATGCGCCTTATCCCCCCGATTGTGAGCTGCGCGGTTTTGGCGAGAGCGGCATTGATTTCGCAGTGGAATTTTGGGTCAACGGGCTGGATGATGGGGATAATAAATATACGTCAGACGTGCTATTTCTGGTGTGGAATGCGTTGCAGGATGCGGGCATTCAAATTCCCTATCCGCAGCGCGTTGTTGAAATTAAAGGTGGGATACCAAGCGCGTGAAGGCGGCTGTTATCGGGGCTGGTCCTGCGGGGTTAATGGCCGCCGAAACCTTGGCCCGCGCGGGTGTGCAAGTCACTGTTTACGAGGCCAAACCCAGCCCGGCGCGCAAGTTTTTGATGGCAGGAAAGTCGGGGCTGAACCTGACGCTTGATGGTGATTTCGACACGCTGCTGGCGGGCTATGGCGATGCGGCCCCTTTGCTGCGACCCGCTTTGGCCGCTTTCGACAATACTGCTTTGCGCGCCTGGGCCACCGCATTAGGCCAGGACATGTTCACAGGATCCACCGGACGGGTGTTCCCCCGCGCCATGAAAGCCTCGCCACTGTTGCGGGCTTGGCTCAATACGTTGGCAGATCTGGGCGTCACCTTGGAGCGCAACGCCCGCTGCACCGGACTGCAAGGCTGCGCGCCTGTGATCAATGATATCCCCGTCAAAGCCGATGTCACAGTGCTTGCCTGTGGCGGCGCAAGCTGGGCGCGCTTGGGATCAGACGGTGCGTGGGCCAATTGGATCCCGACGCAAACAACCCCCTTCGCCCCCTCAAATGCCGGGGTGCGGGTCGTGTGGTCCAAACACATGGCCCCCGTTTTCGGCACCCCTGTGAAAACTGTGGGGTGGCATGCGGGGAACGTCTCATCGCGCGGCGAAGCTGTGCTGACCGCGCATGGTTTTGAAGGCGGCGGCGTCTATAACTTGACCCCAAGTTTGCGCAATGGGGCACACCTGACCTTGGATATTCTGCCAGACCTCACCGCAGACGAGATCGCAAAACGCTATGCTGTTAAACCCGCCAAGACCACCCTGACCCGATGGTTGCGCAGCGCGCTGCACTTGCCAGCGGTGAAAGTCGCTTTGGTCCAAGAACTGGCGCGCGTAGATATGCCTGAAAGTGCGGCCAGTTGGGGTGCGCGGCTTAAAGCATTGCCCGTGCCCATAACAGGGCTTGCCCCGTTGGATGGGGCGATCTCAACAGTGGGCGGCGTGCCGCTGCCAGCATTGACACCAGACTTCATGCTGGCTGACACACCAGGTGTCTTTTGCGCCGGGGAAATGCTGGATTGGGATGCGCCCACGGG
>JBGCEM010000124.1:0-27777 GCA_045106335.1 Paracoccaceae bacterium
GTAAGCTGCGCCTCAACCAATTATCTTTGCTTGTTAACTCCAGACATGAATACGCAACTTTATCAGTCTGAACCGCCTTCGGTTTCGCAATTAAAGTAGCACGTTTGGGGTCGGGAATGGTGCGGGTGGAGGGACTTGAACCCCCACGCCTTGCGGCGCCAGAACCTAAATCTGGTGCGTCTACCAATTTCGCCACACCCGCTTTCCACAGGTCGACTATCAAAGCTTGGAATGCAGCGCGAGAGGGAAAATACATAGAATGCCAGATGTCTTTCTCGCCATATCCCTGGGTGGCAAAGATGCAACATCTTCGCAGCCCTGTGGATAACTTCGCGCAATTGGTCCTTACTTTTGCGCGAATTGCGGTACGCATGGCGGGCTCTTGAGGCAGAGCGAGCAAACAACAAAAGCGAGACGCCCATGAAACCGAAAACGGTCGGGCGCGTCACAGAGGGACAGCATAACCTTCTTCACGCGCATGAATTGTGCCACGGAATTCCCGTTGGCCTAATGATTTCATCTTTAGACACGCATATTGCTGTCGAACATATCCAACCAGGCGATTACGTCACCACCCGAAATGGAGGCCAAACACGGGTCGAAACAGTTGAAAAGATTAATGTCTTTTCGCCGGGCGTTACTGTTCCAAATGGGGCGTTCGGGGCCGATACTCCGATGCAAAACATGGTTTTGCCAATCGATCAGCCGATTTTGATACGCGGACGGGACGCACAACGGCTATTTGGCCAGAATCAAGCCATGGTGGCAGCTGGGCAATTAACCAATGGAACTTCGATTGTTCCCGCTGGAATGCACATGTTTGAGCTGGTTCGCCTTATCTTTGACCGCCCTCGCGTGGTCAGCGCCAGTGGGTTAGAACTTGGAACAGCGCCCCTTTTGAATATGCCGCTGCGTGCGGTCGCCTAAAGCGCGCCTTTCTAATCTAGGGCCACAAATACTCTACCGCGCTTTGCGGTTTTTGGGACATCTTCGCCAAGCAATGTTCCCGGTTTAAAGCAGAATGCGGTTAACGAACTTTTGGCGCTGCACAGACATTTGCAGCGCCAAAGATACCATATCTGGCGTTCCATCGATTCAATTTCGCTTATTATTTGTGCATTGCGCATAATTGTTCATCACATAGCCCCAGATTCTTAACACCTTCCCCTCTAATACTTTGGTTCCCGTGGACGCGTCGAAACAGCCGTGATCTGCACTCTGCTCAGAGCTGCGAAGGAGACGACCTCATGAAAAAGATCGAAGCGATCATCAAACCTTTCAAGTTAGATGAGGTGAAAGAAGCACTGCAGGACGTTGGCGTGCAGGGCTTGTCCGTCGTAGAGGTCAAAGGCTTTGGCCGCCAGAAAGGCCATACCGAGCTCTACCGTGGCGCCGAATATGTTGTAGATTTTTTGCCAAAAGTAAAAATCGAAGTCGTTTTGGACGATGACCAAGTGGACAGCGCGATCGAAGCCATAGTAACGGCCGCAAAGACAGAGAAAATCGGCGACGGCAAAATCTTTGTGTCGACCATTGAACAAGCCATCCGCATCCGGACTGGGGAAACCAGCTCGGACGCATTGTAATCACCCACAACTTCCAGATCAAAGGGGACGAAACATGAGCGCACAAGATCTGCTCAAGATGATCAAAGACGAGGATATCGAGTACGTAGATATCCGTTTCACAGACCCGCGCGGCAAGCTGCAGCACGTCACAGTCATGTCAGACCAAGTGGACGAAGATGTCCTTGAAGAAGGCTTTATGTTTGACGGCTCGTCCATCGCGGGTTGGAAGTCGATTGAAGCGTCCGACATGAAGCTGATGCCCGACACGGCCAGCGGCTATCTGGACCCGTTCTATGCGGAAAAGACAGTCTGTGTGCATTGCTCAATCGTCGAACCCGACACGGGCGAAGCCTATGACCGTGACCCACGCGGCACTGCGGAAAAGGCGGAAGCCTACCTGAAATCGACCGGGATTGGCGATGTTGCCTATATGGGCCCAGAAGCGGAATTCTTCCTGTTTGACGATGTGCGGTTTTCGAACTCGATCAATAAAGTGTCCTATGAAGTCGATGCAACGGATGCCAGCTGGAATACCGACACAGAATACGAGATGGGCAACATGGGCCACCGTCCCGGTATCAAGGGCGGTTACTTCCCCGTGAACCCGACGGACGAAAGTCAAGATCTTCGGTCAGAAATGCTGTCCACGATGAAGCGTCTGGGCATGAAAGTAGACAAGCACCATCACGAAGTGGCGTCCTGCCAGCACGAGCTGGGCCTTATCTTTGACAGCCTGACCAAGCAAGCGGACGAGCTGCAGAAGTACAAGTATGTCATCCACAATGTGGCGGCAGCCTATGGCAAATCGGCAACCTTCATGCCCAAGCCCATTGCAGGCGACAACGGCACAGGCATGCACGTAAACATGTCGATCTGGAAAGACGGCAAGCCCTTGTTTGCAGGCGACAAATATGCGGATCTGTCACAGGAAGCGTTGTATTTCATCGGCGGTGTGTTGAAGCACGCCAAGGCGCTGAACGCGTTCACAAACCCCTCGACAAACAGCTACAAGCGTTTGATTCCGGGCTTTGAAGCACCAGTTCTGCGGACATATTCCGCGCGCAACCGGTCGGGCTGTATCCGGATCCCATGGACCGAAAGCCCCAAAGCGAAACGCGTCGAAGCGCGATTCCCCGATCCATCCGCCAACCCGTATCTTTGCTTTGCAGCGCTGCTGATGGCAGGTCTTGACGGGATCAAGAACAAGATCGACCCCGGCCCAAGCCACGACAAAGATCTGTATGATCTGCCTCCAGAAGAGCTGGAAGGAATCCCAACAGTTTGTGGCTCTTTGCGCGAAGCAATGGAAGCTTTGGAAGCGGACATGGACTTCCTACTGGCGGGCGACGTGTTCACCAAGGATCAAATCGAAGGCTATATTGAGCTGAAGATGGAAGAGATCCAAACCTATGAACACACACCGCATCCAGTTGAGTACGGCATGTATTACAGCTGCTAAAGCAGATCCAATACAAACATTAAAAGCGTCCCATCTGGGGCGCTTTTTTTATGCCCCAAACAACATCCACACAACACAAAAAGACGCGAAGGCTACAGTTTCAAGATAAACACTTGGCGCGCTAAACTTGGCCTGGCACACTGATTCACGTGCTATCAAACGGGACGAGGGACATATGGTAAATTTCAAGACACTTTGTGGGGCTGCGATCTTGACGCTGTCCTTGGGCACAAATGCATTCAGTGCCTGTGGAAACACTGCAAACGGCTTTGATGCCTGGAAAAAAGATTTCGCCAAAACCGCAAAATCTGCTGGGGTCAAACAACCCGGTCTTCAAGCCCTCGCCCAATCCAGATATGCCACCAAAACCATCGCCGCGGACCGAAATCAAAAAAGCTTTCGCTATAGCTTGGACAAGTTCATGGACGTGCGTGGCGCGAACACAATCGTCGCCCAAGCCCGCAAACGCCTCGCCCGAAATCCAAATTTCTACAATGGATTAGAAAAACGCTACGGTGTTCCCACAGGAGTCCTACTTGCCATACACGGAATGGAAACGGCATTTGGCGGCTTTATGGGCAACAGCCAAGTCGTCTCGGCCATCGTGACCCTCACCTATGACTGCCGCCGCTCTGCATTCTTTCAACCCCACGCCATCGGGGCCTTAAAACTTGTCGACCGCGGATCCATAACGGGTGCCACAAAGGGCGCAAAACATGGTGAGCTGGGACATACACAGTTTCTACCTGGCAATGCCCTTAAGTACGGCGTGGATGGCGATGGAAATGGTCGGGTGGATTTATACAACGTCACGGATGCTATGGCGTCAACCGCCAACTTTTTGCGCAAAAAAGGCTGGAAACCCGGTCGAGGCTACCAACAAGGGCAACCAAACTTCAAAGTGATCAAGCAATGGAATGCCGCGACCGTCTACCAACAAGCCATCGCCATCATGGCCGCACGGATCGATGGATAACGCTTTGCCAACGCACCAATGCACCCTGCCTTAGAATCGGCTGACACATGCCGTGACAGGTTTCTGGCAATTTTTGGCAAAATATGCCTTAGGTTTAAAGAAAAAAGCCGTAAATAAATTACTACGGGACGGCGGGCGGAGGGACGGCGGGCGGGGCGTTTTTGACCAAAGGTCAAACAGCGTCCGTCCGGCCCGCAACCGCCGTAAAGATCATCGCCAAACGTCTTTCAAAAAAGCCGCGACCCGTCTATGCGCGCGCTGTGTATCGTCCACCAACCCCAAAAACCCGAAGAAGGCATGGATCATACCCGGGTAGGTCTCATAGTCAACGGACACCCCGGCCTTTCGCAATTGTTGCGCATAAGCCGCCCCTTCGTCGTGCAAAACATCACATTCAGCTGTCAATACAAACGTCGGCGGCAGTCCGGTATGCCGCTCTGCCAAATGGGGTGCTGCCCGCCAATCCTCCATATCGCCGGGATCTGCAAAATAATGATCGGCAAACCAAGCAACGGTGCGCTCTTCCAAAATTCCATACCCAGTTCCAAATGCCGAATAGGATGCCGTTCCGCCCCGATAATCGATAACCGGGTATACTAAGACCTGGGCCGAAACCCCAAACTCGGCCAGATCACGTGCCATCAACGCGACAACGGCGGCCAAATTGCCGCCCGCACTGTCTCCGCCCACCGCCAATCGCGTCGGGTCAAACCCCAATTCTTCAGCGCTTTGCGAAATCCACCGCGTCGCAGCATAGCTTGTGTCCACCGCCGCCGGAAACGGATGCTCCGGGCCCATCGCATAATCCACAGACACGACCGCGCACTCAGTCAGCTGCGCCAAATTGCGGCAAATCAAATCATGGGTCTCTAACGAGCAAATGACATGCCCACCCCCATGATAATACACCAAAACAGGCAAAACCTGTCCAACAAGGGGACGATAAATGCGCACAGGTATGCCACCGGGCGACGCCAAATCTTCAACCCGTGCCAACTCGATGGGGCCAAAAGCCTCTTGTCGCCGGGCCCCTGCAAGTTCGGCCAATTCGCGCGCTTGCGCCACTGTGCACTCAGCTGGATTTGGCAGCGCTTGCGCTTGCATCGTCTCTAGAACGGCTTGAATTTGTGGATGAACACCTTTGGACACGCAGCCCCCCCCTTTAATAATACAGGGTCGACATTAGCGCAGCTGGGCCGCCGCCAGGATGGGCCCCTGATCCGCGCCCTGTACTATAACAACCACTGGCGCATCCCCATCTACATCAACGGATGTGACCAATGGCGACTGGCCTGTCCATTCTGTCCAAACCCGCCAGTCTTCAACGACATTTGCGTAAGTCATTTGGCGCCCCGCATTCTCGCCACGTAGAATTTGTATGTCGCGCGCAGTTTGATACCGTAAGACGTGAACAACCATCCCGTCAGGCACCCGCGCATCCGAGCGAGCGCGAATGGAAACCGTATCCGCAACGCGTTCGATTTCCAAAGTCACAGAACTTTCCTTCGCTCGATGTGCCGCAATGGCATCGCTCAGTTCCATGGCCCGCGCCCCAACAACACTTGTCTGCCCATTCACAATCATCTGAGGTGTATAAATCGAGCGCCGCCCCGCCGTGACCGCATAGGCGCGCTGACGTTCAGAATGGGCCGGATCCGCAAATTGATCCTTCCATCCGATGTAATCCCAATAATCTACATGCAAAGCCAACGCGATAACATCGTCCCGTTTGGCCAATTCATGCAGCAAGGCATCGGCAGGGGGGCAAGACGAACAGCCTTGCGACGTGAATAGTTCCACAACAACGGGCGATGATTGCGCCTGCACTGCACCGGCAAACAAGCCCCAAGCCAACACGGCGTATGTGAAAAAGTGACGCAAAGCGTTCATTATGGCAGTCCTATTAATATTCGCCATGTACACCTTATCCCGCGCACAATGAAATAACCAATCAAGCCTTCTTGAGCACGTTATGCCATTGAACTGTTAAAATGCGGTACACAATGGTATACATATTTTGTCACACCCCCCCATCTATGTATTGATCCAGCCTGCGGACCACGTCATAGAACTGCCAAACAATGCTATTTCGCAGCCATAGGAGCCATCCCATGCCAATTACCGTCGGCCAAGATACCTCAAAGACACGCAAGACCCTCACTGTTGGGGGCCAAAGCATCGACTACTATTCGATACCCGCCGCAACTGCTGCAGGACTTGGCGACTTCTCGAAGCTGCCCGCAGCCCTGAAAGTCGTGCTAGAAAACATGCTGCGCTTTGAAGATGGCAAGACTGTCAGTGTCGACGATATCAAAGCCTTCGCGGAATGGGGTGCCAAAGGCGGCAAGAACCCCCGCGAAATCGCCTATCGCCCTGCCCGCGTCTTGATGCAGGACTTCACCGGCGTTCCAGCGGTCGTGGATCTGGCAGCGATGCGCGATGGGATCGTTGCCTTGGGCGGCAATCCAGAAAAAATTAACCCGCTGAACCCCGTGGATTTGGTCATCGACCACTCGGTTATGATCGACGAATTCGGCAACCCCCGCGCCTTCCAGATGAATGTGGACCGCGAATATGAGCGCAACATGGAACGTTACACGTTCTTGAAATGGGGCCAGTCCGCCTTTGACAATTTCCGCGTTGTGCCCCCCGGAACGGGTATCTGCCATCAGGTAAACCTAGAATATCTGTCCCAAACTGTGTGGACGGATACGGACCAAAACGGCAAAGAAGTCGCTTATCCCGATACACTGGTCGGCACCGACAGTCACACGACTATGGTCAATGGCGCAGCTGTTCTGGGCTGGGGTGTTGGCGGGATCGAGGCCGAAGCCGCGATGTTGGGTCAGCCGATTTCCATGCTGATCCCCGAAGTGATCGGCTTCAAACTGACCGGCGCCATGATGGAAGGCACCACCGGCACGGATCTGGTGTTGAAAGTCGTCGAAATGCTGCGCGCCAAAGGTGTGGTCAGCAAATTCGTCGAATTCTATGGCCCGGGTCTGGACACCCTGCCCCTGGCCGACCGCGCCACCATCGCCAATATGGCGCCCGAATATGGTGCGACCTGTGGCTTCTTCCCAATTGATGGCGAAACGCTGCGCTATTTGCGCACCACGGGGCGCGACGAGGATCGCATCGCACTTGTTGAGGCTTATGCCAAAGAGAACGGATTCTGGCGCGATGCCGACTACGATCCGGTTTACACAGACACGCTGGAACTTGACATGGGCACCATCGTGCCTGCGATATCCGGCCCCAAACGCCCGCAGGATTATGTGTCTCTCACAGACGCCAAGACGGCGTTTGCACGCGAAATGGAAGAGACCTTCAAGCGGCCCATGGGCAAAGAAATCGCTGTAGAGGGCGAAGACTACACTATGGAGTCCGGCAAGGTCGTGATCGCCTCGATCACCTCCTGCACCAACACATCGAACCCTTATGTGATGATCGGTGCGGGACTTGTGGCGCGCAAAGCTGCAGCTTTGGGGCTTGATCGTAAACCTTGGGTTAAGACCTCGCTGGCCCCCGGTTCGCAAGTCGTCAGCGCCTATTTAGAAGCTGCTGAATTACAGGACGATCTGGATAAAATCGGCTTCAACTTGGTGGGCTATGGTTGCACCACCTGCATCGGGAATTCCGGTCCCTTGCAGCCCGAGCTGTCCAAAGCCATCGCCGATGGGGATTTGGTCGCGACCTCTGTCCTGTCGGGCAACCGCAACTTTGAGGGTCGCATCAGCCCTGATGTGCGCGCAAACTACCTGGCCTCGCCGCCTCTGGTCGTTGCCTATGCGCTGGCCGGTACGATGGACATCAATCTGGCCACGGACCCAATTGCGCAAACACCAGACGGCAAAGATGTGTATCTGAAAGACATCTGGCCCACGTCGCAAGAGGTCGCAGAGCTGGTCGAAAAGACTGTGACGCGCGAAGCCTTCCTGGAAAAGTATGCCGAAGTCTTTACGGGCGACGACAAATGGCAGGGCGTGGAAACGACCGACAGCATGGTCTATGACTGGCCCACGCAATCCACCTATGTGCAAAATCCGCCCTATTTCCAAGGCATTACCATGGAAACCAAGTCGATTGAGAATATCGAAGGTGCCAAGGTTCTGGCCCTGTTGGGGGATATGATCACCACGGACCACATCTCGCCTGCTGGATCGTTCAAAGACACGACCCCCGCCGGGAAGTACCTGATCGAGCGACAAGTGTCCCCGCGTGAGTTCAACTCATACGGATCGCGGCGCGGCAACCACGAGATCATGATGCGCGGTACTTTCGCCAATATTCGTATTAAAAACGAGATGTTGGACGGTGTCGAAGGCGGCTACACCAAGGGACCCGATGGCGGAGAGACCTCGATCTTTGACGCGTCCATGGCCTTCCAAGAGGCGGGCACACCGCTGGTGATCTTCGGCGGCGAGCAATACGGCGCTGGGTCCTCGCGCGATTGGGCCGCAAAAGGCACGGCACTTTTGGGCGTCAAAGCCGTGATCGCCGAAAGCTTTGAGCGGATCCACAGATCCAATCTGGTCGGCATGGGCGTGATCCCATTCGAATTCACCGGCGGCGATACGCGCAAATCCCTTGGCTTGACCGGCGAAGAAACTGTGTCGATCCACGGGTTGGACAGCGTAACCCCACTGGCCGAAGTGCCGTGCACAATCACGATGGCCGATGGCAGCGAAAAAACCATCACGCTGAAATGCCGGATCGATACAGCGGTCGAAATCGAATACATCGAAAACGGTGGCGTGCTGCATTACGTTCTGCGCAACTTGGCCAAAGCAGCATAATCTACTGAACATAAACGAAAAAGGCGCCTCATTTGGGCGCCTTTTTTATTTCTTACACAGATGATCAGTCCGCCGCAGCCGCTTCCATCGCCGGGCGAATGGTCTCGTGCAGAACCCGTTGTGTTACAGGCCCGGCAAAGCGCAGCACGATAACCCCTTCATTGTCGATCACATAGGTTTCCGGCACGCCGTATAAGCCCCAATCCAAACCCGTGCGCCCCTGAGGATCCGCCGCCAGTGCGATGTACGGATCACCCAATTCGTCCAAAAACGCCATCGCTTTGGATTCGCTATCGCGGTAATTCACGCCGTAAATCGGTACACCTTCTTGCGCCAATTGTGTGAAATTCGGATGCTCAGCCCGGCAAGGGGCACACCAACTGGCCCAGAAATTCACCAGCTTAACGCCGCCTCCCTTTAGCGTATCCGCATCAAAGGTCTCTTTGCCCGGCATAGCATCCACCGTCATCGATGGGACAACTTGTCCCTGACGCGCCGACGGCAGGCTGTCGGGGTTGTCGCGAAACATCCCAAAACCCGCGAAAACTGCAAACCCAATAAAAATCAGCGGCGGGAGCAACATGAGGGGCCGAATTTTCATCGTTTCTGCCCGGCACGGTGTTCGACCTGTTCAAGTTCCGCACGCACCCGGCGTCCGCGCCACAGGCTGATCGCAACGATCCCGATCAACACGGCAATAGACACCGCATAGGCCGACAAGACAGCGTCCGCATATTTTCCAAGATCAGGCATTTGCACTCTCCCGTCGAATTAAGGCCGCAGTCCGTCGCATGCGAATTTCTGTGCCTGTGCGATACAAAACCAGCGCCAAGAACAGCAAAACAAAGCCTGCGATGCAAACCAGCAAAGGAAAGTAAAACACATCCGCCACATTTTCTTCTTTGTCCAAGCTAAGTGAAGCACCTTGGTGCAAGCCTTGGTTCCAAAACAGCACCGCATAGCGCGACAGCACAGCAAAGACCGACCCCACTAAGCACAGCACCGCCGTTAGGTCAGCAGCCGTGTCGGGATCTTCGATTGCAGACCAAAGCGCAACATAACCGATGTAAAACAAAAACAGAATTAGGAATGAGGTCAAGCGTGGGTCCCAAGCCCACCAGGTGCCCCACATAGGTTGCCCCCAAATCGCGCCTGTGATCAACGCAATCAGCGTCATCGCAATCCCAACGGGCGCGGCAGCTTTGGCGGCCAGGGCACTGACATGATGGCGGCGGATCAGCCAAATCATTGAGGCAATCAGCATCATCAACCACGCATTGATCGCCATCAACGCCGACGGCACATGCAGATAAATGATCTTGACGGTCGAGCCTTGACGGAAATCGTCCGGCGTAAAAAAGAAACCCCAGATAAGCCCAACCACCAGGCACACGCCCGCCAATCCCCACATCACGGGCAGGACCCGTTCGGTGAAGCGCAAAAACTTAACTGGATTTGCATATTCCCAAATTGATGATGCCATGGTGTCTACGTAACCCCTTCGTGTGTTCAGGCGCAATTGCCTCACTTTAAGTTCATGCGCAAGGCAGCGGCAGAGGCAAATGGCAGCAGGGCAGCAACGCCGAAGGTGATCCCGGCCAACATCAGCAACGGAGTTTGCACCGATTGCCCATCCAGGCCGCGCCGCGCCAATTCCGCCCCAAAGATCAGCGTCGGCACGTAAAGCGGCAATACCAAAAGCGACAATAACAGCCCCCCGCGTTTGATCCCGACGGTTAGCGCCGCGCCAAAAACGCCGATCACCGACAGGGCGGGCGTGCCCAGCAACAGCGATATCACGACCCAAGATGCCCCATCGCCAGGCAAGTTCAGCAACACGCCAAACACCGGTGCTGCCAAGACCAAGGGCAAGCCTGTGGTCAGCCAATGCGCCAACGCTTTCATGGTTAACGCGCCCTCGAGCGGAATCGGCGCGGTGGCCAACAGATCCAACGTGCCGTCTTCCCAATCCAGCGCCAAAAGCCTGTCCAACGACAACAAGCAGGCCAACAAAGCGCCCAACCACAACACTCCGACCGCGATGCGCGACAAAAGCTCAGAGGCAGGGCCAACGCTGAAGGGGACCAGCGTGATGACGATAAGAAAAAACGCCAGACCCAAGCCAAACCCGCCGCCCGCGCGAAAGGCCAGGGCCAGGTCTCGCAATAATACGGCCTTCACAAGAACGCCTCGTCTGCCGACACAGATTGACTGGCCGCAGCCCGAAATTGCGCGACATCCAAAACATCCGCCGACGCCAACCCCAGGTCAATATGCGTGGCCAGGATGGCACTGCCGCCAGTTGCTAAATGATGTTCCACAGCTTGCGCAAACTGCGCGACGGCCACGCTGTCCAGTGACACGGTCGGCTCATCCAATGCCCAAATCGCGCGTCCTGTCACCAACAATCGCGCCAGCCCAAGACGGCGTTTTTGCCCTGCAGATAGGGCACTTGCCGAGCGGTCTTGAAGCCCGTGCAAATCAAAAGCCGTAAGCGCTGTCTCAATCCCTTTTGTGCCGAACACATCCGCCCAGAACTTTAAGTTTTCGGCAACAGTCAGCGTGGATTTCAACCCATCCGCATGTGCGGCGTAGGCAATCGTGTCGTCCGCCCCTGTGATCGTTCCTGCAATAGGCGGCTGCAATCCGGCCAAGGTGCGCAGCAGCGTGGTTTTCCCAGACCCGTTCGGCCCCCGCAGGATCAACGCTTGGCCAGGTCTCAGCGTCACATTGATGCCCGACAGGATCGGTATGCCGCCCCGCGCAACTGACAGATCGGACAGGATCAGCGTCATATCACGCCGCTTTCCGATGTGTTCGAACATCGAGGTATTGCACGCAAGCAGCCATTACGCGACCGGCAGCATGGCCAAAGCAATCCGGCGCGCTTCCCCCAACAGGACGTTATACGTGCGCGCGGCAGCAGGCGAGGACATGACTTCCACCCCAAGACCGGCATCCTCAAGCGCGCGCCGCAGCGCGCCCGGGATATGCGCAATTTCCGAGCCTGTCCCGATGAAAAGCACATCGATTTGATCGGCCAATGCGATCAAAGGCGCCGCGTCTTCGTAGCCATTCCAAGCGGTTGTTCCCGTCGCACTGGTTAAGATGGCCCCGTGATGCACAGCGCCGCCAATCCGGAAAAAGCCAGGGCCGTAGCCTTCGACCGGGACAGAATCGGTGAAATTCACTTCATTTAGATGCATCGCGTTAATCCCAAATTGGCAGACCCAAGATCGCTGACGCCGCAACAATCACATAGGCCACTCCTCGATATAGGTTTGCGCGCGCCGGATCAAAGACCCATTGTCCGGCCAGGTTGCCCAAACCATTCGGAATCGCCAACACCACGCCAATGACCAGTGGCATCAGCGCGAATTGCCCAAACACCGCGAAGACGCCCAACAGAAGAAATTCAAAAATGAAGAGAAACAGCATCATGTTGCCGCGCACTTGGGCAACAGGCGTTTGGCTGGACATATAAAGCAGGATCACCGGAGGGCCCGGCACGCCCGCAACACCGCCACACATCCCCGCAGCAACGCCAGTTCCGGCCAGAGCCTTTTTGGACAGCACCCCTGTATAGCGCAGCCCCGACAACAAACAGACGATCAACACGATCGAGACAGTGCTGACAATATAGCGATAGGTTTCTGGCGCGAAGACGCTGAGTGCTGCAACGCCAAGCGGCAGGCTCAAACACGCGCAGCCCAAAAGGATCGACAATTGCACGCGGTTCGAATCGCGCCAGGCACGCGGCAGTACTGGGATGGGGCCAAGGCTGTCCATCCCGATCAGCACCAAAATCGCCCAAGCGGGCGGAAGGACCTGCGCCGCGAAGGGCAGAAAGATCATTGCCGTGCCGAAACCCGAAAAGCCGCGGACCAAACCGGCCAAGGCAGCTGCAAAAATCAACAGCCAAAGCCCCGGCAATGCCAAGGCTTCGGCGAACATCTCAGGCATCAATGTTGGCGTATTGATTGCCCGCATTCGCGTCCGGTTTGGACCAATCGCGTTTGACACCCAGGTACAGCAGAATCACCGACGCCACGAAGATCGAACTATAGGTCCCCACAATCACGCCCCAGATCATCGCAAACACAAAGCCCCGGATCACATCGCCACCCAAGATAAACAGGGCAAACAAGGCCAAAAGCGTGGTCACCGAGGTCATGAAGGTCCGGCTGAGCGTCTCGTTGATTGAGATGTTCAGCACTTCGGCCAGCGGTTTCTTTTTATACTTGCGCAAGTTCTCACGCACCCGGTCAAACACGACGACCGTATCATTCAGCGAATACCCCACGATCGTCAGCAAGGCCGCAATAATCGCCAGATCGAACTTAATCTGCAGCTCGGAAAAGATCCCGATTGTAAGCACCACGTCATGCACAAGCGCGGCAACGGCCCCGACGGCGAACTGCCATTCAAACCGCAACCAAATATAAATCAGCACAGCGCCAATCGCCAAAACCACAGCGATTGCAGCTGTTTTGATCAACTCGCCCGACACTTTTGGGCCCACGGATTCGACCGCAGTGAACTTGATATCCGGGATCACCGCTTGCAAGGTTTGTTGCACCGTTTCGATCGTGTCGGCCGTGACAGCTTCTGCACCTTCTTGCGCTTGAATACGAATCATCGCCACGTTTTGGTCCGGTCCAAAAGTGGGATCGAACACCTCGGTGATGGAAATATCGCCCAAGCCCAACGGCTCCATCGCGCCGCGATAGACACCGACATCGACCGCTTGTGCGCTTTCGGTCCGCACGGTCGTTCCGCCCCGGAAATCAATGCCGTAGTTCAAACCCTGCAACAGAAAGGATACCAATCCAATCACCATCATAAGGCCCGAAATCCCCAACCACAGCTTCCAGCGTTTGAAGAAGTCGAAATTCGTACCCTGTTTGACAAGTCTTAAGCGCATCGATCAGACCTCAATCGTTTTGGGGCGTTTGCGTTCGAACCACATCACAATCAGCAGACGGGTCACAAAAATGGCCGTAAAGACCGATGTTAAAATGCCAAGCCCCAGCGTGATTGCAAAGCCGCGTACAGGGCCCGAGCCCATGGCAAACAGGATCACAGCGGTGATGAATGTGGTGACATTGGCGTCCAAAATCGCCGACAGCGCCTTTTCATAGCCAAGCTCAATTGCGCGGGCTGGCCCTTTGGCGGTGCGTAGCTCTTCGCGAATCCGCTCAAAGATCAGCACATTGGCATCCACCGCCATCCCGACCGTCAGCACGATCCCCGCGATCCCCGGCAAAGTTAGCGTGGCCCCAATCAAGCTAAGAAGGCCAAAAATCAGCCCCACATTGATGATCAGCGCGATATTTGCATAGACCCCAAAGCGCCCATAGCTGAGCAGCATGAACACCAGCACCGCCACAAAGGCGATGATCGTTGCGATCTTGCCGGCATCAATGCTGTCTTGGCCTAGTTCCGGCCCAATGGTGCGTTCTTCCAGGAAGGTAAGTTCAGCAGGCAGCGCCCCCGCCCGCAGCAGGATCGCAAGGTTGGTGCTTTCCTCAACCGAGAAATTCCCAGTGATAATCCCCGAACCGCCGGGGATATGGGACTGGATGGTGGGCGCCGAGATGACCTCTTGGTCCAGCACAATCGCGAAAGGTGCGCCGATATTTTCCGCTGTGTAGTCGCCAAATTTGCGCGCGCCTGTAGTGTTAAACCGGAAATTCACCGCCGGGCTGCCGTTTTGATCAAAGGCGGGCTGGGCGTCGACCAATTCTTCGCCCGACACAACGGGCGCGCGTTCCAACACATAAAACGAATCCGACCCATCAATCGAAGGATACAGCACATTGCCAATCCCCGGGGACGCGTTCGCATCCGAAGTGGCCGAGACAACGGGGTTAAAGGTCAGCTGCGCGGTCGTGCCAATAATATCTTTCAACTCGGACGCTGAACCGATGCCGGGCACTTGAATCAAAATTCGATCCACACCTTGACGCTGAATGGTGGGTTCGCGGGTGCCGACCTCATCAATCCGACGGCGCACGATTTCCAGCGATTGCTGCATGGTGCGCTCATTGGTGGCGGTTTTTTCGTCTTCGCTCAGCTGGATTGTGATCGTGTCACCACTGGCTTGCGCGACGATATCCATCGCACCGAGCCCACTAAAGGACTGAATCGGCTGGGCAAGGGTGCGCACCAATTCTAAAGCGCGGTCCATATTTTCGGGCTGTGAAATCTTAACGCGCAGCTGATCATCGGGGCTGGGTTGCAGGCGGATCGTGCCGATTGTCGCCCGCTCGCCCCGCAGCAAATTACGCACTTCGGGCCACATGGCCTGCATGCGGCTGGCATAGACTTGCTCGACCTCGACCTCGGCCAGCAAGTGCGCCCCACCGCGTAGATCAAGGCCCAGATTGACCAAACTGGACGGCATCCAACTGGGCCATTGCGCTAAAGCTTGGGATTGCTCAGCAGAGGCCGTTCCGTTCGCCAATTCAATGGCTTGCACGGCGTCATTGTGGGTTTCCACACGCGTGTAAAAGCCGTTCGGCAATGCCAGAACCAGCCCCAACACACAGGTCAGAATGATTAAGACCCGCTTCCACGTATCAATTTGCAGCATTGGTTCGCCTTGCCGATAAGGTCTGCGCCAGAATTACTTGGCCGGTTCCGTTTTGCTGAGGACCTGCGCGATGGTCGATTTGACCACACGGACCTTAACACCTTCGGCCAATTCGACCTCGACTTCGTTGTCTTCCTTCACTTTCGACACTTTGCCGATCAGCCCACCTTGGGTGACGACTTGATCACCGCGCCGCAGGGCTTCGACCATGGCCTGGTGCTCTTTCAGCTTTTTCTGCTGGGGTCGGATCAACAGGAAATACATGATCGCAAAGATCAAAATCAAAGGGATAAACTGGCCAATGGCTTCCATGGAACGCTCGTCTTTCAGGGTGTCAAGTTTACAGTATCAAGGGCGCAGAACACGGCCCCAAAAGTTTGGCAAAACCTATGCAAGCAGGCCGCCAGTTGCAAGTCGCAGCCGGGGCTTATTTGGCGATTTTCGGCAATTGAGCGATTGCGTACGCGGTCAAACTTCAATTGGCATGCTGTCAGCTCTTGTTTCGCGCCCGCGTCACCATACACTCTGGCCAGGTAAAGGATAAGGTCGATGCTGATGCGCCTGTTTTTAGTTTTGGTTTTGGGGATCGCAGGTTTCAGCAATGGTGCGATGGCGCAGCAGGTGTCGATGGGACCTGTACCAGACGATGTCGTGGGTCAATTCAATGCGGTGGGCCGCGTCAATCAGGCGGGATTTAAGACAAAGGGATCTTGTTCCGGAACCTTAATCCGCCCCGATGTGGTGTTGACCGCGGGGCATTGCACCAATCGCGACCGGGTCAGCGACTCGCAAAAGGTCTTTGTGGCAGGGTGGCGGCGCGGGGAATACTTGGCGGCGCGAAAGGTGCGCGAAAATCTGCGCCACCCGGCGTATGGTCTAAGCGGGCGTCATGATCCGCGCTTTGATGTGGGATTATTGGTGTTGGACAGCCCCATCACAGAAGTCGACCCACTGCCTTTGGCATCTGATCAATCTGACAGTGTGGGGTTGGTCGGCTATCACAAATATATTCCGCATCTTCTCAGCGGTCGGCTGGATTGTCCTGTTGCGTTTCGCCGGGCACAAACCATTCGGATCGACTGTCCTGTGGTGTCTGGCAATTCGGGCGGGCCGATTTTGGAACGCGATTCTGACGGGAACTGGCACGTGACGGCGGTTGTCAGTTCGCAGGTACAACAACAGGCGATTGCGACGCGAATCCCACAATGGATCCATGACGCGCTTGCGATGCTGGACAGGGCTACCGATTCTTAAAGGCTGCGCCTATAGAGACCTCAGAGACGCAACTGCTGATAAAGGACAACAGCCATGCATGATATCAAAGCGATCCGGGACAACCCCGCAGCATTTGATGCCGCCCTAACGCGGCAAGGTGCGCAGGCCCAGTCGTCCTCAGTTTTGGCGTTGGATGAAGCGCGCCGCGCAAAGATCCTGGCAGCAGAAACTGCACAGGCCGAGCAAAACAAAGCCAGCAAAGAGGTGGGTGCCGCAAAAGCCCGGGGCGATGAGGCTGAATTTGAACGTCTGCGCGCACTTGTGGGCACCAAAAAGGCCGAGATCGCGCAGATGCAGACCGAAGCCAGGGCGCTGGATGAACAGCTGCGCATGGCGTTAATGTCGATCCCGAACCTGGCCTTTGACGAGGTGCCTGAGGGTGCGGATGAAGCCGACAATATCGAAATTCATCGTTGGGGCACGCCACGCAACTTCGATTTCACCCCCAAAGAGCATTACGAGCTGGCCGCCGTGCAAACGGGTATGGATTTTGAAACAGCAGCCAAATTGTCAGGGGCACGATTTGTGTTGATGCGGGGCGCGGTCGCGCGGCTGCACCGGGCTTTGGCGCAATTCATGCTGGATTTGCACGTCAGCGAACACGGGCTTGAAGAAACCATTACCCCAGTCTTGGTGCGCGATGACGCGATGTATGGCACCAACCAATTGCCCAAATTCGCAGAAGACAGCTATCAGACTACCAATGGCTGGTGGTTGATCCCGACATCCGAGGTGACCCTGACCAACACAGCTGCGGGCGAGGTTTTGAACGAAGTCGATCTGCCGCGACGGATGACCGCGCACACGCAATGTTTTCGCTCTGAGGCGGGAAGTGCGGGCAAGGACACATCCGGCATGCTGCGCCAGCACCAGTTTGAAAAAGTCGAAATGGTGTCGATCACCCATCCAGATGCGTCGATTGAAGAACATCAGCGCATGACAAACTGTGCGCAAACAGTGCTGGAACGGCTTGAATTGCCTTACCGCACCGTGGTGCTGTGCACGGGCGATTTAGGCTTTGGTGCAAAAAAGACCCATGACATTGAAGTCTGGCTGCCAGGTCAGGACACCTACCGCGAGATTTCCTCGGTATCCGTGTGCGGCGATTTCCAAGCCCGTCGAATGAATGCCCGCTTTAAGCCAACGGCTGGCGGGAAACCTGAATTTGTACATACGCTGAATGGGTCCGGGGTCGCAGTCGGGCGTTGCTTGATTGCAGTTTTGGAAAATGGACAGGCAGAGGATGGGTCTGTGGATCTTCCAACTGCGTTGCAGCCCTATATGGGCGGAAAATCCCGCATTTCAGCGCAAGGGCAGTTGGTTTAAGCACATATCGATGGGTGCGGCGCGCGCACCCGTCACAAAGACCTTATTTCAGCGCTTGTGATAAGTTTTCGGGACGATAATCACTGCGTCCCTGCCAACGGGCGCGCACCGAAGGGTGAATGTGGTGCGCGCGTGTTGGACCTTTGCGCCACCGCGCCAACAAACCCCATTTAGGTTGAATTTCCACAGCATCCGCCAGCGCATCCGCACGTGTGGGCGGAAAGACTACGGAAGGATCCCGGCTCAGCCGCCCCGCTCCTTCCAACACCCACATCAGTGGAAAGGCTGCCAAAGCTTGCGCGCGCGCCGAGCCCCCGACGATCGCGTGATTTCCAACGAACCATGTCTGTTGATAAGCCCGCAGAGGATTGGTGTCATCGCCCTTGTTCAACCCCTTTTCCCCATCCAAGTTGTCCCAAAGTGCGGGTTTGAAAAACACGCGACGCTCATCCACAGCCACGGCATGACGGGCCGAACGCACCAAAGAGCTTAGCGCCATGTCATGGAATTTGTATTGTGAATTCCACAGAGCCGCGATTGGCCCCAAAAGAGACACCGGCACGCCGCGCGCCCCAACTGTGTCCCACACACCCAAATACGCGATACGCACAAGAACGCTGTCATCCCCGCGCAGGCGCAGATCTTCGTCCGAGGTCGCAAAGTTTGGGGAAATCTTTTGACGGGCGGCCTGAATATGGTCCATATCCGGGCGATTGCGCGGCCCCTTCTTGCGATATAGCTTAAAGGCCGCATTAATACCTTCGGGCGTTGTATCCGCTGCGATCCCACATTTTCGGATCATCCCAGCGACGGACCTTGCCGTGAAAGCCCCCCGCGAAAATCCAAACAAGTAGATCTCGTCCCCTGGTTGATAGACCTGCGCGATGAACTGATAGGCCTGCTTCACCTTCGCATCCAAACCCCATCCAAAAGCGCCACCGCCATATTTATTGACCAACCGTCGCACCGGCCCATCAAAGCGGTCATCGGTGCCAATCCCCGGAAAATATACCGAAACTTGCCCGATGTCGGGCCTGTGACGCACGGCTTTTTGCAATTTATGCACATGAGTCGTTTCTGGGATTTTAGGAGAATTCCAAGTCCCGTCGCAGAAAATTGCGATCCGTGTCATCGTTTTAAATGTCCTTTTTAAAATCCAATCCAGCCCTGGCTTTCCGAAGGTGACCCACAGCACGCACAAAGTGAAAAAGTTAACGCCCCGCAATACAGCCCTACATTGCAGGTTAACCATATCCGCGCCTCAAACCAGTCAGAAAATACATCCATGGGATCGCGCGGCAGAACGGATTTTGGCCCGGTCAACACCAAGATCACCGACCTCACAAGCGGTCAGATCATGCAGGGCAGACCTAGGCCTGAAAGTCCAAAACCCGTCAGGCTTTGCCTTTTTTCTTCAGATGTTTGGCCAAGGCGCCCGCATTCTTATCGCGCCGGCCCTTATAGGGGTTATCATTGCCCTGCCCGCGCATGGTCAGGCGTATCGGCGTGCCGGGCATGTCAAAATCATCCCGTAGGCCATTTACCAAATACCGCGCGTAGCTGGCCGGCATTTTATCGGGATGCGAGCACATCACAACAAACCCCGGAGGCCGCGTCTTGGCTTGTGTCATATAACGCAACTTGATGCGACGCCCTTGCGGAGCGGGCGGTGGATGGGCTTCCAGCATACCTTTTAACCAGCGGTTCAAATACGCGGTCGACACACGCCGGTTCCACACATCTTGGGCCCGCATAATTGCCGCTTGCAAACGATCCATACCGCGCCCTGTTTTGGCGGAAACCGTGATCAAAGGTGCGCCGCGCAGCTGCGGCAAAAGACGGTTAAATGCCTCTTTCAACCCCGCAAGCTTGGCTTGTTTGTCGTCCTCAATATCCCATTTGTTCACCGCAACGACCACGGCGCGCCCTTCGCGTTCGGCCAGATCTGCAATCCGCAGATCCTGCTGTTCAAAGGGGATCGCCGCATCCAGCAAGACCACCACAACTTCGGCAAATTTCACCGCCCGCAGCCCGTCTGAGACGGATAATTTTTCCAGCTTTTCCTGGACTTTGGCCTTTTTACGCATCCCAGCCGTGTCAAAGATCCGCATCGGGGTGCCGCCCCAATCTGTGGTCAGGGAAATCGCATCGCGGGTGATCCCAGCCTCTGGCCCCGTCAACAGACGGTCCTCGCCCAAGATTTGGTTGATCAGCGTGGATTTACCCGCATTGGGGCGCCCGACCACAGCCACTTGCAGCGGTTTGTCCCGGGTGGGCGTGCGTACGGCGTCTTCCTCGTCGCCCTCAACAATATCGACTTCAGTGTCAGGCGTGTCCTGCTCGGCACGGGTGGACAGCTCATCCGCGATGGGTTGCAGCATCGCATACATGTCCGGCATGCCTTCACCGTGCTCTGCAGATAAACGCAACGGCTCGCCCAAACCCAAGGAATAGGCTTCCAGTGCGCCAGATTCGCCTGCGCGGCCCTCGGATTTATTGGCCGCCAAGATCACATGGGCCGAGCGTTTCCGCAAAATCTCGGCAAATAGCTGATCGGTCGGGGTCACCCCAGTGCGCGCATCAATCATGAAAAGACACACATCCGCCATATCAACCGCGCGCTCGGTCAAGCGACGCATGCGGCCCTGAAGGCTGTCATCTGTGACCTCTTCCAAACCGGCCGTGTCCACCACCGTAAAGCGCAGATCGCCCAAGCGCGCCTGGCCTTCACGCAAATCGCGCGTCACCCCCGGTTGATCATCCACCAACGCCAAGCGCTTGCCCACCAATCGGTTGAACAGCGTCGACTTGCCCACATTGGGGCGGCCTACAATGGCCAAGGTAAAAGACATGCGATTGCTCCGATCTCGTCAGATGCTGGGCCTTAGACTGTTTTTGTCGCCGCGAAAAGGCGTGATCGGGCCCATCATTGGGACAGAAGGCGGTCACATCTGCGTTTAACGAAAGGCCAGCAACTCGCCTTTGGTGTTCACCAGATATAAACTGCCACCTGCAAGTGCCGGTGCCGTGGCTGCACCTGACGGGATTTCGACACGGCCCAAAAGGGTGCCATCTTTGGGATCATAGCTACGCATCACGCCATCGGACGAGGTCAGAACCACACGCCCCCCGGCAACCACGGGCCCAAAATGCGCGAACACTTCAGACCGTCTGCGCGGGCGATCTTTTACGAAATTCGGCAAGCGCACGCCCCAGATCCGGGACCCGTCGCTGGCATCAAGTCGCACCAGTTCATTGCGGTCCGTAACAAAGAACACAGAATCCCCCGCGGGCCATATCGGGCCTATCGCGCCTTCATTCGCCGTCCAGATCCGCGACCCGTTGCCCAGGCTTAAGGCTGCGACCCGTCCCGATTGGTTGCCAACATAGACCTGTGTCCCATCAACAACCGGGGGCGCTGTGATGTCGCCGATTTTTGACAACGCAAAACCGCGTCTTTCCCCGACCACATTTGCGTCCCAGCGCCGCAATCCACCCCGGCGGAACACTGCTTGAATGTCCCCTGCCCCGAAGGAAAATATCGCCAAATCTTGTGTCACAACGGGTGAAGGCGCGCCCAGAACATTGTTCACGTCCTGCGCACCGCCGATCTGCCACGCTACGCGGCCGGTGTCTTTGTTCAACGCCCAGCCCGTGTCATCACCGGCGGCCAAATAGACCAAGTCCCCAGCAATTGTGGGCGCACCTGTTGCTGACGCGTCCAAGTTTTGCGTCCAAACGACCTCGCCCGTGCCCGCATCCAGCGCCGTTAACGTCCCAAAGCCGATCCCAACATAAAGCCGCCCGTCTGCATAGGCGACACCACCACCGGTTGCGTCGCCCGCGCCTTCAATTGAGGGTGCCAAGTTGCGCGTCCAGAGTGTTGCCCCGGCAGGCGACGTCGCAGTGACTTGCGCGCCAGCATCTAACGTATAAATCCGCCCCCCCCCAACAACAGGATCGGCAGAAATCCGAAGCTTGCGGGTATTGCCCTGACCGATGTCATTGCGCCACGCTAAGCTGGGGGCCGCAGACAAGGCAGGATGGGCAGTGCGCACAGCAGGCGAGCCAAAAAATTGCGCCCAATTGGCGTTGCTTGTCGCGGGCCCTAAGGAAATCGCGCGTTCTGTGTTTTCAACAACAACGGCGGAATCGGCGTCCTGTAGAACATCGCGCAATTCTTCACGCTGACCTACGAGGATTTCATTTCCATCGTTACACGCCGACAAAAGAAATGCGCTTAGAACAGCACCCGCAGCGAGCGCCGCGCGAGGGAACCGCAACTTACGGCCTGTGTCTTGGGTCATATTTGCCATGCCGGGATCCCGGTTAATTCTGTTGCGTCGCTGGGGTCGCAAGCCGAGGCTCTTCCCCTAGCGATACAATCACCTGCAACGCACGCTGTTGCAAGCCCGAGCTCGCCTCGGCGTCCATCGTCAACGCCTGGAGTGTCTCAATCGCGCCATCCCGATCCCCGGTTTCGACAGCAATCAAAGCCAATTGTTCCTGCGCCAAGACCCGCATTGGATTGCCTGGAACCGCAAATTGTTCAAACGCGCTGCGGCGGGTTGCGGCATCTAAGCTGTCGCTTTGCGCCAGCAGCGCCTTAAACCCCGCGATGTGGCGATAGACTTCGGGCACGTCGCCATTTTCCGCGAGCGCATTCAATCGCTGGGCAGCATCTTCGTTTTGACCATTTGCGCCCAACTCGGCCGCTGCAATCAGATCCAAGGCGGCGCGTGCACTGGGGTTATCCGAGGAAATCGCCGTCAAAGCCTGCGCGCGGGCATTTTGATCGTCGTTTTGATAGGCTGCCAAGATCGCATCACCCAAATCCTGCGCCGCCGCTTGCGTTTGCGCCTTGCGGTATTCCGAAAACGCGGCCCCGCCGACGATCAACACGACCAAGGCCGCAGCGATCCAACCATACCGCCGTACATACCCATACAAGCGGTCTCGGCGCACCTCTTCGGTGACTTCATCAATAAAGCTGTCAGTATCACTCATGCCAAAACCCTTAGCCCTTTCGCGTGTCATAGCCTGCCCGGTCGCCAGAGCCAAGAGGAACTAAGGGCTGACTTGGGCGGGTGAGAGTCATCAGAAATGGCTTTACGAAAGGCGACGCTTGTTTTTGGCACAGGCAAACATTCACAGTTTTCTAACCAAGGCCGTTTAACACACGCCACATGCACACGAACACACGCAGCTTTGTCCCTGGCGGGCAATTCTTTTTCACAGTCCGATTACAGGATCGAAACGCGACTTTGTTAACGGATGAGGTCGTTAAACTTCGCGCTGCGATGCGCGTCACAAAAGCGCGCGCGCCGTTTGCCATAGACGCTATCGTTGTGTTGCCTTCGGTTATCCATACGATCTGGACGCTGCCGCCCCAGGACGCGGACTATGCCAAACGGTGGGGCCTTGTGAAATCATTGTTTTCACGCGGGGTTTCGGGTCCGGAACAGCGGGCACACAGCCCAGAAAAAAGACGCGACAAGGGCATTTGGCAGCGTCGTTTTTGGGAACACAAACTCCGCGATCTTAGCGATCTAGACGCGCATATTCAACTTATCCATTCAGCGCCGGTACAGGCCGGTTTATGTGCAAAGCCTGAACATTGGCCTTATTCTTCCGTGCACCGACACTTTGCGCCTGACCCCGTGCCGGGTCACTTTTCGCCCTTGCGCACCCCGTCTCAGATCCAACAACATCAGCACCAAACCTTGGTGGCGCCCTTAGGCAGAGCGTAGCACAGCAGGACGATCACCATCCGACCATTGGCGCACAGCGTCGCCGAAAGCTTCGAACAAGGGCCGCGACACAGGATCCCGCGCGGACTGCCATTCCGGGTGCCATTGCACCGACAAACCAAATCCCTGCGCGCCCTTAATATAGACAGCCTCTGGCGTTCCATCCGAAGCGACACCATCAACGATAACCCGTGGGCCCGGTTTGGCGATCCCTTGTCCGTGCAACGTGTTGGTCAAAACCTCACGCGCCCCAAAGAGCTTATGAAATGGGCCGTTTTCCGTCAGCTTAACGGTGTGCCGCAGCTCAAACTTTTCCTCTAAGGTGCCATCGGGGGGCATACGGTGGTTCATGCGACCTGGTAGATCCCGAATTTCTGGATAAAGCGTTCCACCCATCGCCACATTCACTTCTTGGAAACCACGGCAAATCGCCAAATACGGTTGCCCCCGTTCGACCAAAGCCCGGATTAACGGCAACGCAATCGCGTCTCGCGCTCGATCAAAGGTGCCATGCGCTTCGGTTTCCGCCTCGCCATATTCTTCGGGATGCACATTGGGGCGCCCGCCGGTGAACAAGAACCCATCGCAGCAGTCCAACAAGTCCTGAACCGAAACATAGTCAGGGTCAGCTGGGATCAACAGCGGGATTGCTTGGCATACGTGTGCGACAGCCTCTGAATTCATCGTCCCGCCCGCATGTACGGGGTATTGATCATTCAGCAGGTACGAATTTCCAATAATTCCGATTTTTGGACGGTGCATCGATCGTCTTCCTTACGCCACATGCGCTGAAAATAGGCCTTTTCATACCCTGTAGCAACTTAAGTTTCTGTCAATGCCTGCACAGTCACGTTCTGAGTAATCGCACGAATATTCCCTACTACTTGCCAAAAATTTCCACAGTTTCGTGACGCGGTTCACCCATGGCCTGTGTCGCAAGGCGCCGCCCTGATGTGTTGGACAGCTGATCACGCTGTTGGTGCCCGCCAGCAGCCATCTTGGCCTTTTTAATAACCGTCAACGTTTCCCAAACAGTCTGCCAGCGTGAAACCTGCTGGACGGGCCGCACGCTTGGATTATCTGTCCAACCATGACGTCGATTTTGTGGTTCAAACGGGACTTGCGCGTGCAGGATCACGCAGCGTTGGGGCATGCGGCACGCCTTGGTCCGGTGCTGCCGCTTTATATTGTGGAACCCGAAATGTGGGCCCAGCCGGATGCAAGTGGTCGTCAGTTTGCCTTTCTGAAAGACAGCGTCAAAGAACTGCGCGACCTCCTTGGCGGCGCGCTGGTCCTGCGTGTCGGGCGCGCGGTCGATGTCTTAGAAGATTTGCGCGCCAATCACGAAATCCGCCATCTGGTGAGCCATGAAGAAACCGGAAACGGGTGGAGCTTTGCACGCGACCGCGCCGTTGGCCAGTGGGCGCGCGATACGGGTGTCGTCTGGCAAGAGTTCCCCCAATCTGGCGTTGTACGCCGCCTGGATACCCGCGATCGTTGGGCTGCACACCGAAACAGCTATCTGCGCCAGCCTCTATGCCCGGATATGTCGCCCGAATGGATCCACGCGCCTTCACAGGACTGGCCCGAAGGACCGCCCGAAAATTGCGCGCAACGCCAACCCGGGGGACGGTCCCATGCGCTGTCCTTGTTGGGCGGATTCCTGAGCGATAGGGGGCAAAATTATCGCAAAGCGATGTCCTCGCCCCTGGACGGAGAATGGAGCTGTTCGCGCCTGTCCCCGCATTTGGCCTTTGGGACGATATCGGGCCGTGAAGTCGCAGCGGCCACGGCCGCGCGGCAACGCGAAATAACTGGACCGCGCGATGGGTGGGCCGGATCGCTCAAAAGCTACCAATCTCGGCTCGCCTGGCGTGATCACTTTATGCAAAAGCTCGAAGATCAGCCAAACTTAGAGGTCGCGTGCCTGCATTCAGCCTATCAAGGTTTGCGCCAAGACGACGCGCACCGACGCATCGCCTGGGAAACAGGGCAGACCGGGTTGCCTTTTGTCGATGCTTGCATGCGGTTTCTGGATGCAACTGGATGGCTGAATTTTCGCATGCGCTCGATGGTAATGGCCGTAGCATCCTATCATTTGTGGCTCGATTGGCGCGCCACGGGTTTACATTTGGCGCGCCAGTTCACCGACTATGAACCCGGCATCCATTGGAGCCAAGTGCAGATGCAATCAGGCACGACAGGTATGAACACTGTGCGGATTTATAACCCTATAAAACAAGGGCGTGACCAAGATCCCGACGGTCTTTTCACCCGCCGCTGGGTTCCGGAATTGGCCACAGTTCCGCTGCAATATTTGCAAGAACCTTGGTTGTGGGAACACGCCACGTCGTTGACCTATCCGCCCCCCATTGTTGATGTGACCGCAAGTGCGCGCGCGGCACGCGACGCGATTTGGGCTGTGCGCAAGGGGCGCGCGTTTCACAGTGAAGCCGCTGATGTGATCAAAAAACATGCCTCTCGCAAAGATGGCACGGGTCAGTTCGTCAATGACCGCGCGCCCCGCCGCACCCGCAAAGCCGCCCCTGACCCCGGCCCCGCCCTCGACCCACGCCAATTGGGGTTTGAATTTTGAGCGGGCGGATGCGCAAAAAAACTGATCTTCCAAGCAAGATCTGTCCGGTCTGTGACAAACCATTTACGTGGCGCAAGAAATGGGCGAAAGTCTGGGACGAAGTCCGCTATTGCTCAGAACGGTGCCGTCGCAGCCGCCGGACATCCTAGTGCGACAGTACGAACTGCCTAAAATTTGATCTGCCCACGCAATTTGGGTTGGAATGCCAAGGCCTGGTGTTCTACCTATCTGGCCAAACGCCCCGCGCGGGTGCAGCAACGTCCTCAAATGGGAAGATAAACATGTATCGCCAGCTTCACGACCTTTCAATCGACGCGAGCCTTGTGGACTTTGTCCAAGAGCACGTACTGCCCGGCCTCGATATTTCGGCCGATACCGTTTGGGCGGGCTTGTCCGCTTTGATCCATGATTTAGGTCCAAAGAACGCAGAGCTGCTGCAGGTGCGCAGCGACATGCAAGCCAAGATCGACACATGGCACAAAGAGCATCAAGGCCACCCGCGCGATCCCGAAAACTATCGCAATTTCTTGCACGATATTGGGTATCTGGTGCCAGAGGGCGATGATTTTTCGGTCCAAACCGAAAACGTCGATCCCGAGATTGCGGAAATTTCCGGCCCCCAGCTTGTTGTGCCGATCACCAATGCCCGTTTTGCTCTGAACGCCGCGAACGCCCGTTGGGGTAGTCTTTATGATGCGTTCTATGGCACCGACGCCATGGGCAGCTTACCACCCAAAGGTGGCTATGACCGCGGCCATGGTTCGCGCGTCGTCGCGCGCGCCCGTGTGTTTTTGGACGAGGCATTCCCGATTGAAGGCACCAGCCACGCAGATGTGTCGCGCTACTATGTGCATGACGGGGCGCTGCTAGTGGATGACCATCCCTTGCGCCAACCTGAAAAGTTCGTGGGCTATCGTGGTCATCCGAAAGCACCTGACGCAGTCTTGTTACAAAACAACGGCTTGCATGTCGAACTTGTCTTTGACCGCGCCCATCCGATTGGAAGCCGCGATCAGGCGCTTTTGGCTGATGTGCGCCTTGAAAGTGCGGTATCCGCGATCATGGATTGCGAAGACAGCGTCGCCTGCGTCGATGCCGAAGACAAGGTTGTGGCCTACACAAATTGGCTGGGCCTGATGCAGGGCAATCTTGAGGCGTCGTTCACCAAAGGCGGCAAGACATTGACCCGCCGTTTGAGCGACGACAGCACCTACACCGCGCCCGACGGGACCGACCTGACGGTGAAGGGTCGCGCGCTGTTGTGGATCCGCAACGTGGGCCACCTGATGACCAACCCTGCCATTCTGGATGCGCAGGGTGATGAGGTGTTCGAGGGGCTGATGGATGCGATGATCACCGTGATGATCGCGATGCATGACCTGAAACGCGATGGGGGCAATTCGGCGCTGGGATCGGTCTATGTGGTTAAGCCC
>JBGCEM010000125.1:0-4427 GCA_045106335.1 Paracoccaceae bacterium
CTTAATATCCTCGGCCCAAGCCGCGCCAACCATACCAGCGGACACAGCAACACCGAGTGCTACAACTTTTGAAAAGTTCATATCTTCCTCCCATTGATGCATGCCAACTCCTCTTGGCACACGAGTTGATTAATCAACTGATCTCACCTTAGAGCGACAGGTTGATATGTCAACTCATTTGTGCCTTGGTTATGCAAAGCAAGATCACGGCACCTGTGCGGCTAAAAATAAAAGAAGGGCCGCGTACATCGGATGACGGAACAGCGCCTAATTTGTTAGATAATTGACGCTTTGCCACCACGTCGAAAAACAATCTTTTCTTAACAAGTAAATAAGACGAACAGCTGAGACACCATGCGACGTCCGCTTTGATGGAAGCAAAGTTTTACCTTCGCATGTCAGCTTCCCGCCCCAAGAGCTCTTCCCCGCGTTCGCGAACCGCACAAAGCAGCCATTCAGTTGCAAAAACTAAACGGCAGTAAAGTCCGCATAGCCGAACTTGGCACGGTCTTTTGCGCAAATTTGTCAGACCGAAATCGTCGGATGACGGCAGCGAGCATAAACTGTGAATTTGATTATCCCGCTAAATGCTCTCTCAGGATGGAGTCCAGAGCATCAACAAATGATGTTTTTTCGCAATGCGGATAAAGAAACAGCCATTCGCACCATTTCATGAGCAAGAGAAACGCTCAGGCAAATGCATCTTAGACATCATATCTATTCTTTGCGTTAGGCCCATTGGTATGAAAAACTCTAACTATTTCGCGGAATGAATTTGCCACGAAACTGCAAAATCGATTGATTGGCGTAAGTCTGAAAAATGGGGTAAATGACCCATCCTCGGGTCTATAACTGGCAGCGGTTCGCCCAAATCCCGTAGGATTTTCTCAAATTTATCTGGCGGATGAATGGAATCATCCGCTCCATGATAAAAGCGGCGCGGTATGTTCAAATCCGAAACCTCGGACCACCGAAATTGCGTTTGATTGAAGAAATCTTGCTTAATAGATTCTGGAGATTTGAGCGTGACAGAACGCAAGCGTTCGCCTTTATCTGGTCCGTCAAATTCTGTCACGACGTGTTCACTATCGCGCGGGCTTCCACGGAAAATATTTTCAAACATGCGCCGGAACCTTTGATCGCTTGAGACGTATTTGCTCAATGCCGCAGCCGTCCGCGTCATGATGGCCTCATTGCGCAGCGCTAGTTCTGCCAATTCTGCCCCAAAATATGGTGTGCTGAAACTTGACCTTCCAGAGGAATAACATGTCGCAATGAAACTTATGGATTGAACAAGGTCAGGCCGTTCCATGGCCGCCCGGGTCGCTACTGCGCCGCTGGATACAAAAGCCAACACCGGAGCCGACTGTCCAACCAATTGATCCAGCACTGCCAACAATCCATTTTTTGATACTGCAAGATGCGTGCTACTGCTTAAGATGGGTGCTTCGGGGTCCAATAGGCCTGGGCGCAAAGGCCAGATTAACCGGACGCCAAGTTCTTCGGCCTGAGCGATCTCTTGCGGGCCAATTGGCGGAAAGAACATCGGATGCAGGACGATCAACGGAGTTCCAATGACTGGACCGTACTCGATCACCGGAACGATATGACCATCAGATGAAATGATGTTCAAGCGGCGAACCTGAGGCGGGAAATAGGTTGCAGCATAGCTATCCAACTCAACGCGGCTTTTAGGTTGTGCCAGATGCGTAAGGCCCTGCATCATGCGAATTGTAAGTGTACGGACAACCTCTGATTGCCCGCTCAAGCCCAGCTTGCCTGACAGCGATTTGAACTGAGAACGCTTCGTTTCATATCCAGTACCATCGGCTCGAGCTGCCTGTTTCAGATCAAACCCTTGCAGCACCGACAAGGCCAGTCTGAACTCGGCATCGGTCAAATCTGCGTGAGACCCGTCATGGAGAACACTTCGAAGTGTAGACCTCTTAATGACGATGTCATAATCCAAGAGCGATAGTGCGAGGTAGTCGTCCTGAACAACAAGCCCAGTTGTCTCTCGCGAGCGAGATATCAAAGCCTCAAAAAACGGGGGAGGCACAGCATCTTTGGGAACGCGCCAAACCGGATCCGCTCCGTAGCTGCCGTCGGGCGCGGGACAGTCAAGATCTAGGCTATCAGAGAACTGGCGTAGTTCGTCGGACTTAAGGTTGGGAATCGAAGACAGCGCCCGCAAGGCAGAAACGAGTGTTTCGGATAATGACATTCACGTCCCTCGCAGGCTGGGTGCGACCATAAACATCGACATTCGCAGAGCAGGGTCGCGCGGTCCAATACTTAAATTAAACTTTTTAAGCCGGCTTCACCCAATCGGGTGATCCTTTCGTGATGAATCATTTTTATGTTTACGAAGCCTATCCTATCGACTGTGCAATTCACGCAATCGCTTTAGGGACCGCGACAAGACCACAGCAATCAAAGGAAAAGTCCGTGAAATTAAAGAGAGCAACTGTTTTTCTAATGGCGCTGTATGGTGCTACATCCACATCGCAAGCAGCGACCGTTGTCGTTGGAGATCTGTTTCAAGACGGGTACAATTATACGCTTCAGGTAAGCTCAGGTGGTTTTCGGAACGGTGACGGCGGCCCCTATTCAGCAGTTGCAGGTATTTTACCTGGCACGGCTTACGCGTCCGGAAGCTACCTGTGCATTCCGAGCGAGACCTATGACGCTGCAGTAAGTACATCGGGTCGCTGCGCCAACTTTCAGCAAGCTTACGCGCGTGCGGACTATTCCTATCGGATCGAAGCCACAGCAAGTGATGCGTTTTATCAGGCAACAGGCATCGTTGGATTGGCGCGCATTCCGCTCATCTACAACTGGTCACTTGTCGCAGAGGGCGGAGTGAACGGTGGGATCGCAGACGCCAGCGTAAAATTCACAGGTACCTCAGAACGCTACATAAGAGAAGCTGCCGTCGGTCAGCGTACATTCCTGTCTGGGACCCATAGGTTTTTCGATGGCACCACAGTAGACTTAATGGCCCTTGTCATTGGCGATGGTCGTGCAGTCGCGGACCCCTTTGGCGGCGTTGATCCCGATTGGGAGTACGCTCAGTTCGCCCACTTGATCGACATTGATACAAGCCCGATCGTCTTTGACAGCATCACCGATGGCATTTCGGCAGTTCCGCTACCGGCGTCTGGTATATTGCTCATCGCCAGTTTCTTGGGATTTGCAGGTATTGCAAGACGCCAAAGGAACAGCATGCAAGCCAGATAATTTCAAAGCCAAAACCTGCACATCCATTCCAAGGAGAATGAAAATGACGACCAAATTTTTTACTGTTCCAGTCGTGGTAATTGTCGCCACCTTTGCATTTTCGCAAGGTGCATTGTCAGACTCACCAAATAAGAAGAACCCAGTCAGCGGTCAGGAAATCATCAGTATTTACAAAGGCAAAACATGGCTTTGGAGCAAGGGGGGGGCTTACTGGGGAGGTGGTGGTAAATTCGAAGCCATCTGGAAGGAAGATAACGTCGGCATCGGCAAATGGTACGCCACATCAAGGGGAAGCCTGTGCTACGAGGCGGTCTGGAAATCAAAACCAGGAGATGATGGCACAGAAGTCAAACGTTGCTGGCGACACGTACAAGACAGCGAGGGTGTCTTGTGGAAGCAAGATCCTGAAACAAAGGACTGGTACAAGCCCGCAAAAGAGATCGCGGAGCGCGTGAAGTCGGGTAACAAGATCAAATCAGAGGTTCGCAAACGCCGCAAAAAAGCGGGGCTATAACCCTAGACGGCATTGCTAAATTAGGGGCGCGGTTTTGGCGTACAGGCTAGCACATGAATGCTCCCAATTCCATGCTGTGCCTCGGATGTTTTCAGCACCCTACTGGAGTACTATTATGGTTTGACTGTGCTTCCCATCGCTTCGCCCTGTGCACGGCAGACGTTGAAAATCTACTGGCACAAGATGCGAGGTCAATTTTTACTGATGGGAGCAGAAGGATTTCTGCAACTGTCGGAGAGCTGAGCAAAAGCAAAAGTTTTAGCTTTCTAGTTTGAATTTCTGGCAGAGAAAGTACTTGTCGGTTTTTGCCCGGGGTACGGGTTTGAGTGGCCGCTTTGGCCACATGCTTCGTATCGCAGCCAGTTTTGTGCTGAACATAAAAACAAATGCTGCTTCAGCAATGGCCACGCGTGCAACAGGCGGGTTCGTCCGCAGACTCTGAGTTCGTCAACAACCAGATTTCGCAGTCGCAGCGAACGGCGGCAATGCGGGCTGCGACCGCAGAACTCTGAGGCCATGTCCAAGGTCGGCAAAGGTGAAGGATTTTCGATGCGGGCCAGGATGCAAGGTTTCAGCAGGGGCTGAGTGTGGCCCGCGTTGGAAATCCTCCCTAGGTGGAAGCCGCGTGGTCTTGGCGGTTCCTATGGGGAAAGTGTGATCTGGGTTGTGCTTG
>JBGCEM010000126.1:0-12256 GCA_045106335.1 Paracoccaceae bacterium
GGGGATATTCAAAAGACGCTGACAGCCGAAAACATCGATACAAACTTTAAGCGGATCGGAGCGAAACCAGTGACAGATCTCGCACTTTGCGATTTCATCGCACGCCTCGGCCGCCAACCATGACGCGCGCATCAACCATCAACACCGCCACCCAGTATTTTGACACGGGCGGTTTTACCCGCGATCTGGGCGCGCTCGTCGCGCATGAAACTGAAAGCCAGTCACCCGGCAAAGCGCCGGAACTGCGCCGATATCTGGAACAAGCACTGATCCCCCGCCTGCAGGCGATCGGTTTCACATGCAATATCCATCCGAACCCAGCGCAGGACGCAGGTCCTTTCCTTATTGCCGAACGTTTTGAAGGCGAAACACTGCCAACCGTTCTGACGTACGGACACGGAGACGTGACCCGCGCACAAACTGACCAGTGGCGCGGCGGTCTTCACCCGTTTCGCGTCGTCGAAGAAGAAGACCGGCTTTATGGTCGAGGCACCGCCGACAACAAAGGCCAGCATCTGATCAACATCGCGGCCATGAAAGCCGTTATCGACACCCGTGGATCGCTTGGTTTCAACAGCCGTATCCTGGTTGAAATGGGCGAGGAAATGGGTTCTCCGGGCCTATCGGAGTTCTGCGCCGAAAACAAAGAGGCCTTGGCAGCAGATGTCCTAATTTCCTCGGATGGGCCGCGCCTTCACTCACAAACGCCTACACTGTTCATGGGCGCACGCGGCGGCATTTCTTTTGACCTGATTGTAAACCTGCGCCAGGGCGCACACCATTCTGGCAACTGGGGTGGGTTGCTAGCCGATCCCGCGATAATCCTGGCACACGCCTTGTCGACGATTACGGATGCGCGCGGTCAAATTAAGGTGCCGGAATGGCACACGTCCAGCCTGACTGATGATATCCGCGAGGCATTGCGGGACCTGCCTATTCTGGGCGACGGAGGACCTAAGATTAATGAGAACTGGGGACAGGCAGACCTGACACCCGCCGAGCGCGTGTTCGGGTGGAACAGCTTCACAGTTCTTGCGATGAAAAGTGGGGTTCCAGAAGCCCCTGTCAATGCGATTTCGGGGCATGCCAAAGCAGCGTGCCAGCTTCGTTTTGTCGTCGGCACGGACTTGGATGACATATTGCCCGCGCTGCGCAGACATCTGGATGCGCATGGGTTCGGTGTCGTTCAAATCGCCTTGCACGAACGCGCGTTCTTCAACGCGACGCGGCTGCCTCCGGACCACCCCTGGGTGCGGTTCGTAGCGGGTTCGCTTGAGCATACATCTGGCAAAACGCCGCATATTCTTCCCAACTTGGCAGGGTCGCTTCCGAACGAGGTTTTCGCAGATATACTTGGCGTTCCCACCGTTTGGATACCGCACTCTTATCGCGGCTGTTCGCAGCATGCGCCCAACGAGCATGTTTTGAAGTCCATTTCCCGCGATGCTTTGAAACTGATGGCGGGACTTTTCTGGGATGTTGGTCACAGCGGTGGGCCTACCTAGACTCACCACGTCATTTCGGCGGCGCGTTATTTGCAAAGTCCATCATACGAAATGGCTGCAAATTTAGCAGAGATACGCGCCTATTCGACGCTTATGTATACTGCGTTCATCAAGCCCTTCAAATGCTGGTGGCCGGGCCATCTGACAGATGCAAGCAGGGGTGGCCGTGCAGCGGGCCGTGCATTTCCAAAGGAAATCTCACAAAAAGGACGTACGTCTATTAAGGATAGGCCGCCCGGCAATAAAAGCGCGGCGGTGTAAAAGCTTGGTGTGTGCCGCTTGCAACTTGACGCGTTCCGCCCCCGAAATCAGCGCTTCGGAAAACCTTAGACACAGCGCCAATTCGCCCGAAACGGGATGAAAGTCTGCTTTCACTGTTCCAAAAGTGAACTGGCGGTGGATGAATTGGCCGCGCACCAGCTCAGACTTTGTCCTTGTTAAGGATGTTCAGTCGCCGTCGGCAACGCCGTCTGCTCGGGCTTTTGCGCGTCGCGCGCGGAAGCTTGGCAGCAGGATCAGGATGGCTGCGATAACCAGTAATCCCAGCGTCATAGGACGTTCCCAGATAAAGGACACACCGTCATAAAGCTGCATCGAGCGCGAGAAGTTGTTTTCCAGCATACCGCCCAGGATGAAGCCGATCAGCAGCGGTGCCAACGGGTAGTCGGCGAACTTGAGCGCGGTTGCGAAGATGCCAAATGCAACAAGGATAAGCAGCTCGGTCGCGTTATTCTGCCCGATATAAGCACCCATGAGGGTGAAGAACAAAATGAACGGGATCAGGAAGTTACGCGGGATCGACAGCACCTTTGCGATATAAGGGATCAGCGGCAGGTTCAGGATCAGCAGCACAAGGTTGCCAATGAACATCGACATGATCACAGCCCAAAAGATCTGAGGCTCGTCGATCATCAGGCGCGGACCGGGTGACACGTTGAGGGCAATAAGTGCCCCCAGCAGGATTGCGGTGGTGCCAGATCCGGGGATGCCAAGTGTTAACAACGGTACAAACGATCCGGTGCAGGCAGCGTTGTTGGCAGTTTCTGGGGCAGCAAGGCCCTTGATAGACCCTTTGCCAAACTCTTCTTGCTCGGCCTTCGGGGCGATATTGCGTTCCACTGCATAGCCCAGGAAGCTGGCGATGGTTGCGCCCGCGCCGGGCAGAACGCCGATAAAGAAGCCTTGGATTGACTGGCGGCCAATGACTGGCGCGATAGAGCGCGCCTCGGAACGCGTAATACGCAGATCCTTGATCTCGCCGTCGGCGGTTCCTGCTTTTTTGGGTTTGAGAACCAGAAACAGCGCTTCGGGCAGGGCAAACATTGCCATGGCCAGCGTGATGAACCCAAAGCCTGATTGTAGGTCCATAATGCCAGCCGTAAAGCGTGGTTGGTTGAACAAGGCACCTTCGCCAACGGTGGCCATGATCAGTCCCAGGACCGTCATCAGCATGGCTTTGGCGACTTGACCGGTGCCTGCAAAAGCGGCAATCGCGGACAGGCCAACAACCATCAGGGCAAAATACTCGGCTGAGTGAAAGAGCAGCGCCACGGACGACAGCATTGGCGCAAAGATCATCAACAACAGCGCGCCGATGGTGCCACCGGCAAAGCTTGCGACGGCAGCGATGGTCAGCGCCTTACCTGCCTTGCCTTGTTTGGCCATCGGATAGCCATCAAAGCTTGACGCGACAGTCCCGGCGACGCCGGGCGCGTTCAACAGAATGGACGAGGTCGACCCACCAAAGATTGCGCCGTAGTAAACTCCGGCAAGCAAGATCAAAGCGGCGGACGGATCGCCCATGGAAATGGCGATAGGGATCATAATCGCGATGATTGACATCGGGCCCAGTCCGGGCAGCATTCCGATGAATGTACCTATCAGGCAACCTGCGATGACCATCAGTAGGTTTTGCAGCGACATTGCGGTCTGAAGACCAATCAGAAGTCCTTCTAACATATCAACCTCCGAAAATGCCGGGCAGTGGACGCATGTAGATGCCCAAAACCTCTTGCACCAAATACCAGACAATCATCGTTGCGATGACGGCGACCGAGATCATCAGGATCCATTTGCGTTCACCCAAAACGAATGATCCAAAAAACAAAAACGCGGTGGTCGAAATGATGAAACCTACCGGGCGCAGGCAGAGCGCGTAAGCGATCATAAGTGCCAGAAGCACAATCGCCTGGCCCAGCTTGTATTCGTGCAAGCGGCGGTAATCGATTTCGGCTTCTTTAGGTTCGGATTTTTCAATGCCGGACAGTATCACCAGACAAGCGCCAATGGCGAGAACCGACAGAACTTTGGGGAATGTGCTTGGCCAGATCGGGTTGCGCTTCATGAAGGGCGCAAGGCTTGCGTCCATCGTGAACCACGCTGTGTACCCGTAAACAAGACAGATGCCGAGCAATATCAGTGCTATCCAGCGATCAAGCGCCATGACCTTCCCCCCAAGTCAAAAATGGCAGAGCAGCGAACCGCTCTGCCAGAATGGATTTCCTTAGAGGAAGCCCAGTTTCTTCATCAGATCGCCGATGACTTTTTCCTGATTTTCCAGGAAGGCTTTGAAGTCGTCGCCTGGGTTGTGGATATTGACCCAACCGTTACGTGCGCGGACTTCTTCCCACTCGGGGGTGTCGTACATCTTGGCAATTGCATCCTGGTAGGCGGCCGTTTTCTCAGCTGACAACCCCGGTGCACCAAAGAAGCCACGCCAGTTTACAAAGCTCATGTCAATGTTTTGCTCTTTCATGGTCATTGCATCCGCCGCTGCGGGTACACGCTCGTCTGCGGTGACACCAATGATTTTGACTTCACCTGCATTGGCCAGATCAATCGCTTCGGACAGACCCGTAGACAAAGCTGCGATTTCACCCGAAAGAAGGGCTGCCATGGCTTTGCCGCCTGCGTCGTATGGGATGTATTTCACGTCAAGCGCATCTTTGCCTGCCGCTTCCATCGCCATTGCAGCAACCAAGTGGTCCATGCCGCCCGGCACCGAGCCACCACCAATAGCGGTTGCCGAAGGGTCGGCGTCATACGCCGCGATCAGGTCGCTCATGTTGCTGATTGGGCTGTCTTTGCTGACAACCATTGCGGCATAGTCACCAATCGTGCCTGCAACCAAGGTCAGATCACGGAAGCTTTGTGGAAATACACCGGTCAACGAGCGGATCACGATTGGGGTCGAGTTGACCATCAACGTGCCTTCATTGCTTTCAGCGTTTTCGATCAAGTAACCAATGGCTTTACCGCCGCCGCCACCAGACATGTTTTCGTAAGATGCTGACCCAACAAGACCGGCATTTGTCAGGGCTTCCCCTGTACCGCGTGCGGTTCCGTCCCAACCACCACCAGCACCGCCGGGGATCAGAAAGTGAATGCTGTCGACAACCTGATGGCCATCAGCGGCAACCGGTCCAGCAAGACCAAAAGCGGCTACCGCCGCAATCAGAGCGCGACGGCCCATTTTGAAATTCGACATTTTGTCCTCCCATTTGACAACTGTCCGCAACGCGGATCAGTTAAAGTGATTAATACACGTCAACCTGACATTAACCTGTCACCAATACAAAAAACGTTTCTGGGTAAAATGAAGTTCCTTTTGATCGAAGACAACTTAGATCTTGCCGGCGCGATAATATCGCGGATGCGGCTGGACGGCCATGTCATTGATCATGCGGAAAGATTGTCGGATGCGGTCGCCTTCGTTGAGACCGGCGAATATGATCTGATCCTGTTGGACATCATGCTGCCCGATGGCGATGGGCGCGTCTTTCTACAGCAGCATCGCGCCAGTGATCTGGATACCCCGGTCATCGTGCTCACTGCGCGAAGCCAGGTGTCGGATCGAATCGGATCGCTTGATCTGGGGGCTGATGACTACGTTACCAAACCTTTCGATCATGCCGAATTAGAGGCCCGCTGCCGCGCTGTTCTGCGTCGCAAATCAGGCAATTCCAAGACGATGATCGAAATTGGTGGCGTCGTGTTCGACCCCGTAGCAGGCCACCTAACTGTTGGCGGCGAAGCCGTGACGATGCGCAATCGCGAGTTGCGGCTTCTTGAACTGTTCCTCAACGCGCCCGGCCGAATTTTTCCCAAGAATAAATTAGCCGATCGATTGTTTTCCTACGATGAAGATGTCTCGGAAAACGCGATTGAAGTGTACATTGGGCGCCTGCGTAAACATTTGTCGCCCTCAAAACTTAGGATCACCACCTTGCGCGGCCTTGGCTATCGGTTGGACCGTGATGAGTAGCGTCGCAGCATCGGGATCGCTTCGGAACCGGTTGATGCTGACATTGATCGGGGGTGCTGCTGTGCTCGCTTTGCTGTTGTTCTTTGCCGTTCGCAACTATGCCGTCCAGGTGGCGCAACAAGGTCAAGACAACATCCTTGATGCTTCGGCTAAATCGATGCTTGACGCGGCCACCATCCGGGATGGCGTGGTAGAGCTTGACTTGCCCTATTCGGCCTTTTCGATCCTCAGTACCGCTGCCGACGATCGTGTTTTTTATGCCATTTTACAGGAAGGTAAGTTCCTGTCTGGCTATGAAGACCTGACATTTTCGGACAGTCAGACCTTTCAAACCGACCACCTACGCGGCTCTGACGTTCGAAAAATCAGCGCAAGTCGCACCTTGATTGGAGCGAACCGCAGAACGGAACTCCAAATTGTTGTGGCCCAGACGAAAGACGCGCTTTCCGAAACGCTTGATCGGATTTCACGCAATGCAGCCCTATTGGGTATCGGCTTTTTCGCGTTGGCGGTGGCATTGTCCTTTTGGGCCACGGCGACCACCATCGGCCAACTTGGCAAGCTGACAACGTCCGTCACGCGAAGGGGACCGCAGGACTTAAGCCCATTTGCAGAACCTGTCCCGCGGGAAATGGTCCCCTTGGTAAGCTCGCTGAATTCGCTGATGGGGCGGCTCGACCAGTCGTTAAGCCAGTCGGAAGACTTCATTGCGGAAGCAGCCCATCGGGTTCGAACGCCGCTGGCGACCGTTCGATCATATGCTGAAGCGACGTTGCAGCGCGTCGACAAAGAAGAGAACCGCGAGGCAATGCGCTCTATGGTGAAAGCCATTGACGAAAGCTCGCGCGCTGCAGGCCAACTGCTGGATCATGCGATGATCACGTTCCGGGCAGACCATCTTGAACGGGACGATATCGACCTGGTCGATCTGGTGAAAGACCTGGTTCAGCGAATGACGCCGATCGCGGAAATGAAAGACCTTTCACTTACAGTGCTGGGTGTTCCGAGTGTTCCGTATTCAGGTGACACTGTTCTGATCCAGAACGCAGTGCGCAACTTGGTCGACAATGCGATGAAGTACGGGCCGGCAGAAAGTTCTATCGAGATCACCGTTTGCGCACGCCCAGGTCCATGGATTGCGGTCTGCGATCACGGCGTCGGGTTCCCAATAAACGAGATCGGAACTTTGACCACCCGTTTTCAGCGTGGGGAAAATGCGAAAGGTACGATTGGCTCGGGCTTGGGGCTGACCATCGCGCGGGATGTCGCAATGGCGCATGGTGGCGGGATCGAACTAGAAAACCAACCGGAGGGCGGCGCGTGCGTTACCTTATCGCTTTAGGTCTAGCTTTCTTCGGTCACGTCGGATGGGCGCAGGATTGGGAAGATCGGCAAGTCTTCAACGCAGCACAAGCGACAACGACCCTGCGTATTATCTCAAGTACGGACACGGATTTGTTTGCGCCACTGATCGAGGCCTTCATCTTTCGAAATCCAGATATCGCTATCGAGTATTTGGTGACAGGTACCGCAAATATCGACCGGCAGGTTCGCAAAACACCCGACGCTTTTGACATTGCGATCTCAAGTGCCATGGACTTGCAGTTTAAACTTACCAACGACGGATACGCCTTAGAGTTGGAAGGCGTTTCGCACCCGGCTTGGGCGCAATGGCGGCGAAGCTTGTTCGCTTTTACCTCAGAACCAGCCGCGATTGTCATCAGTCGAGCCGCTTTCGACGGGCTGCCAATCCCGCAAACCCGGCAGGAACTGATCGAAGCTTTGCGTGCGCGACCCGAGGTGTTTCGCGCCCGTGTCGGAACTTATGACGTCCGCCAGTCTGGGCTGGGCTATCTTTTTGCGACACAGGACGCGCGGGCGTCCGAGACTTTTTGGCGGCTCATGGAAGTGATGGGCGGGCTTGACGCCCGACTTTATTGTTGTTCGGGCGATATGATCGATGATCTCACCAACGGGACACTCGCAGTCGCCTATAACGTGCTGGGCAACTATGCCCAAGCGCGCGCCGAAAGCCAGAACCTTCTCGAAATCGTATTGCCTGCTGACTTTCCAACGACAATGATGCGAACGGCCTTGGTGTCAAAGGAAACTGATGGACCCGCAGCAGCGAAGCGGTTCATTCAGTTTCTTGTCACATATCAATTCGAGCTAACGGAAAAAGCCCGCACGCTGCCACCGCTTCCGGATAGAAAAAATGGCACCAAACGCGCGATCATTGCGCTGGAACCCACCTTGATGACATTTCTTGATGCCCTGAAGCGAAACAAGTTTCTTACAGAATGGGAAAACGCGCTGATCCAAAACTAAGTTTAATTGCGCGTTTTGCGGCAGGACCAGCACATGTGGTATTCTCGGCGAACATAAGTGTGTTTGACTGAGGAAAGAATATGAACAACACGCTTAACATACGTCTGGATATTTACAGGGACACACGTGCGGCGGCGGTTGCTGAAGATGGCCAAGGAGGCCGGGTTTGGGTTTCAGGGCACCATCCTGCGGCGGTTCTTTAAAACCCAATCGCCGGTCAATTCGCAACGTTGCCCGAGGCGCTTGACGTCGCCTTCGGGCGTTTCAATGCCCGCTTGGCTGAGCGATTTTTGACGCTTGGCGATGGGCTGAAAGAAGTGCGTGCGACCCATCAAGACCTTGCAAGCGAACTTGGCACGGCCCGCGAATTGATTTCGCGGGTATTGAACGATTTTCAAAAGCGCGACTTGATCGAGCAATAGCGCGGATTGATTACGATCAAAGACAAGGCAGGACTTGGCGCGATTGCACACTCCGCCCGACCGTTCATTTTCAGTTTTTGTCGGTTAGGTGACACTATCACTATAGCGTGTCGCGTTAAATCGCATTCAAAACAAGCTGCCTCTCGCGTGCGTTTGATCGCGTGTTTTGAACCGCACTGAATTCAATTGAACGCGACACGCTCTAACGATCCATTTTTGAAGTCATGTTCAAATCTTAACTTTAAACGTTCGCAGAACACCATAGATGCGCGCCTGATCGGTGGATCGGCCATCTTTGGAATTGGGGGGGATCGCGGGCTTTTGTCCCGGTGCCGCCATCCCAGCACTTGGAACATGGCGCTGGGAAGTCGTTTTGTTCTTGGTTGCGGTTACCGCTGGGTTTTAGGTGCCGGTGGCATGTTTCCGGCAATTTCACCACATAATGGAATGGTTTATCATAGTGGAATGGCCGGAATTCATGGGGATGGCATACATGAATGTCTACAAAGTGCGCTGGCGTGCAGGGCGATCATTCGTCCACAGGATCAGCAGGGATCAAGACAAAATTTCCAAAATGTGTTTTTTCCATAAATTCTTGCTGGGCTTGCGCGATCTGATCTAGGGGGAATACTTTTGCGACAAGTGGGCGAATTTCATGTCTTTCAATGTAGGAAACAAGGTTGGGGAAAACAGGTGCATCCCAGGCCGTGCATCCAATCAGGGAAAGGTCTTTAAGATACATATCGCGCATATCCAAGTCGACAATGGGACCGGCAATAGCCCCTGACGAAGCATAACGCCCCCCGGGTCGCAGCAGCTTAAGCATTTGCGAAAAGTTCGGGCCTGCCACGTTGTCGAAAACGGCATCAATGCTGCTTTCACCAAACCGCGCCACAAGGTTTTCGTCGCGGTCAACAACAACATCAGCACCTAATTCACGTAGCTGATCCATTTTGTTACGGCTGGTAATGGCCACAACCTTAGCGCCGCGCCGCTTTGCCAGTTGAACAGCAGCGGAACCGACACCTCCAGACGCGCCCGCCACCAACACAAGGTCATCTGCGCCAACTGCGGCACGGTGCAGCATATTTTCAGCAGTCGCATAGGCGCATGGCACCGTCGCGAGCTGTTCATCCGTCCAATCACACGACACTGCGAAAACCTCTGAGGCAGGGACTTTGACATATTGCGCAAACGCCCCGTCAAAGTTGGATGCCATCCAGATGTTATCCATCACATCATAGCCGTTGGGCCGCATGCATGCACGCACCAGAACACGTTGATCCATCAGGTCTTGTGACACGTTACTGCCGAGTTGCACGACCATACCGCAGCAATCTGTCCCTTGAATAAGAGGGAAGGGCGTCGCCCCGTTCCATCCCCCGTCGGTCTTTTGCTGGGCTTGGGCCTCTTGCGTCGTTGCCGCGTCGCTTGTGTCTGTCGTCACGCTTGACGAATACCACCCAAGACGTGTGTTGATATCCGTATTGTTAACACCTGCCGCCAAGACCCTGAGCAACACCTCATTTGGACCTGGCACTGGCTTGGGAACTGACCTGTAGACAAGCTTTTCATAACCACCGTTGCCGGTTGTCACGACGGCCATCATTTTCTCTTTGCTATCGGACATTGTTGGCTTCTTTCACGTTGGTAAATGTCCGGCAGGCTTATCTGGCCGAAGCTGTAAAAGACACCAAAAATCGAGTATGGCTATGCCAGATCATAGATGTAAGCCCACGTGGATATCGTGCTTATCGCAATCGCAGGCTCCGCCAAAGCCAGCTTCCAAGTGTACGTCTTCGCACACATGCCCTACCACGCTGCGCGTTCTGGGGACATTTGCGATGCATGATGCCTTAGGTTAACGGCAGGGTGCCGTAGACGGTTGCACAATGTTAGATCGCTGTGAACGTTTACTTTTCTGGATGAAAACGCGACTTCACGGAAAAGCTTGATCACGTGTCGATTGCTTTACCCAAAGAAGGCGCAAGATTTCTGGCAAGCCGTGCCTGGCCAGTCTGTGCCATAGCGATGCTCATTTCGTCACTGAGTGTGTCCCAGAGCTGGTGCAGTCCTGGCTCACCTCTTGCTGCGATGGCGAACTGCAGGATACGGCCCAAGAACACAAAGTCTGCGCCTTGCTGCAAGGCACGCATAACATCTTCGCCAGACCTTATGCCGCTGTCGAAAAACAATGGGTAATCAGGACCAACTTCGGCGCGTATGTGCGCCAGCATGTCGATAGGGGTCGGCGCGCTTTCCAGCTGGCGCGCACCGTGGCTGGACACTTGAATGCCATCAACGCCAGCTTTCTTAAGACTGGCAGCATCTTCGACGTCCAGCACGCCTTTGACCACCAGCTTTCCGGGCCACATGTCGCGCAGTTTGGCCAATGTGGCCCATGTGGCTTTGGCGCGGCTTTCTGTGCGGTCAAACGCGTAGCCGTCCATCTCAAAGTTGGCCATTTGCGGTTTGCCGGCAGCCAGTTGTGTCAGCGACCACCGAGGATGCAGGGCGAAATCAATGAACTGCCGCGGCCCGATCGAGAATGGCATTTTGAAGCCGTGGCGCAATTCGCGCGGGCGGCGACCGACCTCTGGCACATCAACGGTCAGAACCAGGGTCGTATAGCCCGCAGCCTTGGCCCGTTCGACCAATTTGAACGTGCCTGTCCCGTCACCTGTGAAATAAAGCTGAAACCAAGCGTGCCCTTGCGCGACTTCGATGATCTTCTCAAGGGGGGTCGAAGCCACGGTCGACACACCATGGGGCACTTTGTATTGCGCGGCCAAACGCGCCAGCATCAGATCCGCCCCCGGCGCGCTTAGGTTGCACATGCCCATAGGCGCGATACCAAACGGGCGCGCAGCGCGTGTGCCAAACAAAGCTACACTTAGATCGCGGGTCGCAACGTCGCACAGAATACGTGGTCGCAATGTAACAGCGTCAAGGGCGGCGCGATTGCGCGCTGCCCCGGTTTCACGCCCCGCAGCGCCATCAATGTAGTCGAACACCATCCACGGCAGCCGCCGCTTTGCAATACGCCGGGCATCTTCAGCGCTGTGGATGGTGTTCGTACGCATCAGCTTTTTACAGCTTCCATAAAGCGGTGACGGATCACCACTGGATCCAACGTGATCACCGGCAGTTTGATATTCCCGCTGTCACATTTGCAGACGATAATCGTCATCTCGTCGCTGTCTACGGCCTTTTGCAGGACGGGACCCAGGTCTTTGTCCTGTACCTCAATCACGTTTTCGCAGCCACAAGCACGCGCCACATTGGTCAGGTTTGTTTTCATACCAGCATAAGTTGGCTGGTCCCCTGTCGAGCCATAAGAGCCGTTATCGATGATCAACAGCGTGTAGTTGCCCACAGCGTTGTTGGCGATGGTGGGCAGTGTGCCAAGGTTGGTCAGAACAGAGCCATCCCCGTCGATGGAGATCACCGGTTTGTCTTGCGCAAGTGCCAGACCAAAGCCAATGGAGGACGACAGACCCATTGTACCAAGCATATAAAAGTTTCGCGCGTTGTCGTCGATCATGTGCAGCTCTTGGCTGGGCAGACCGATGTTGCAAACAACAAGGTGCGGATTAAGGATCGGGGCGATTTCTTTGAGAATTTCAGAACGGATCATTGGTCGCCATAGCCTCCCCAGAAGTTGGCGTCGGTCAGGATCGCCACGGGTTTGTTGCACATGAAGGTGTATTTCAGGATGTTGTCGAATTCTTTGACAT
>JBGCEM010000127.1:0-13696 GCA_045106335.1 Paracoccaceae bacterium
CCGTATCGAATTCGACCATCTCATTATCCAAAAAACTCTCGAAGACCGGCATATCCTCGCGCGGAAGTGTGTTTCGGGAATAGCCGTCTATGATCGACATCACCTCCAGCATGGGCCAAACGCCGTCACGACGCGCAGCGATCTTGGTCAAATCCGCTGGAGGTGTACGCGATACCTTCGCATTAGGGCCATCGCCGTGCCCGTACACACCGTGGCAGGAGACGCAGTTTTCCAAATATAGGGATTTCCCTGTGCTATCTGCTTCCAGCGAAGAGCCAAGAAAAGTAAGTGCTATGACAATAAATATTTGCTTCACGTTCGCCCTACTTTCATGAAGTTATTCAAGGCTAGAGCAATGGCGAAGAAATACGTTGATCCTGATCAAGTGCGGCTGCTTCCAAAACTAGAGCTCTGATCTATTTCCTCCGCGCTTTGAGGAATGTTCTCGCTGAGCGCCGTTCGTAGCGCTTTGAGTGAACCACTTCTCTGAAGAACGAAACGGCGACTGGTGGCACAGTCAAATATCTGCTTCAAATGGTACTCAACAGGGAGTTGCCAAGAATGGAAAAACGACAGGTTGGTCAGACAGGGCTTACGATTGATACGCTTGGACTAGGTGGCGCGCCACTCGGAGGCAATTTTGTTGATCTTGATTATGCGCAGGCCGCGGATTTGATACAGGCTGCAAAAGACGCTGGCATCGGTTATTTTGATACTGCTCCTTGGTACGGATTTGGAAGATCTGAGCGTGTCATGGGCGATATGCTGCGCGGCACGGAGTATGTACTTTCTGACAAAGTCGGAAGACTTCTCCACCCGGGCGCAGTCGCAAACCCGATGGACTTTGGCATGATTGAGCCGTTGCCTTTCCACGTTGTGTACGACTACGGATACGATGGCATCATGCGCGCCTACGAGGACAATCTTCAGCGCCTCGGGCTCGACAGGATTGATATCCTTTTTGCTCACGACATCGGCGTTTTCCAACATGGAGAAGAAAACGCGCGCCACTTTCGAGACTTGGAAAAAGGCGGTTATCGCGCGATGGATGAGTTGCGCAAGGCAGAAGACGTCAAGGCAATTGGACTGGGTGTGAACGAGAACGAAGTCTGCCTGGATGCCCTAAATATTGGGGACTGGGACGTTTTTCTATTGGCCGGACGTTACACATTGCTCGAGCAGACGCCACTGGACACGCTTTTCCCAGCCTGTCGTACGGCGGGGACATCAATCATCTGCGGAGGCCCTTTCAATTCGGGCATATTGGCGGGTCGCGACATGTGGAACTACGCAAAGGCACCCGCTGAAATCATAGAAAAGGCGCGTGCGCTCGGTGCTGTCGCCAACGCGTTCGCTGTTCCTTTGGCGGCTGCGGCTCTGCAGTTTCCACTGATGAATGATATCGTCAGTTCTGTGATACCAGGCCCACGCGATAAGAGCGAACTGGAGCAAATTATTGACTGGTTTAAAGCACCAATTCCAACGGAGTTTTGGGCGGCGTTGAAATCAAAAGGGCTAATCGACGAAGCGGCACCAGTACCGTCGGGCTAAACAAGAACTGGTAACCCGCCGCATCCTAGTTTCAGATTTGGTGTGCGAACAAACGTGACAGGACCTTAACAAACAAAGCTCGAGCGAAATGTTTCTGGTTAAGGCTCAGATTGATCCAGCCTCGACCATATAATTGTTCGCTGTGCACATAGCGGAATCATCCGATGCCAGAAACAGCACCATGCGTGCCACATAGACTGGGTCGATCAGGTCGGGCAAACATTGCCGCATACGGTGTTTATCAAGCGCCTCCGGCGTCGCCCACAGTTCTCTTTGCCTTTCCGTCATGATCCATCCGGGCACTACTGTATTAACCCGTATGCGATGTTCTCCTAAGTCGCGGGCCATGGTACGGGTCAACCCATGTACCGCTGCCTTGGCAGTGGCATATGAGGGGAACCCGCCGCCTGCTTCCCACCAGGAATTCGACCCCATGTTGATGATCGAACCACCGCCTGCTTCGATCATACCTGGCGCCACGGACTGGATTGCAAAGAACATGTGACGCAGATTGGTATGCATCCGTTCGTCCCAGTATTCGGCGGTCACATCAGTCCAGTTGTGCCGGTCGTCGCGCGCAGCGTTATTAACCAGAACCGAGGCTGGCCCAAGTCGCGAAGCCAAGAGTTCGAGAGCGGCACGCAAAGCGTCAACGTCTCTCAAATCGCAAATCTCGTAGGCAATTTCCCCTGGCGTTTTACTGGCGAGCGTTGCGCTTGCTTCTTCATCGAGATCGAGAAAACCGACCCGGCAACCCTGTGCAGCAAATGCAGTCACCATCTCCGCCCCTATCCCTGAGGCGCCGCCGCTGACGAATACTGTTTTTTCTTCAAGGCTTGGATAAGTTGCGAAGTTGGAGAGCATGTCGATTGTTCCCGATTTATACATTTTATTAAGTCTGATAATGCTGTGCACTCTGTCGGTAACGGCAGTTTGGGTTTCTGGTCAACAGACAGGGGAGAGTGAAATGCGAGAAACGATTGGATTCATCGGCTTAGGGTATATGGGTCACGGCATGGCCAAAAACATCCTGGCTAAGGATTATTCCCTGGCAGTGCTTGCGCATCGCAATCGCGAACCAATCGAAGATCTAGTGTCGCGCGGCGCAAGCGAAGTAGCAACGGTACAAGCGCTTGCCGAAGCCTCCGACATCGTCTTTCTGTGCCTGCCAGGCTCGCCTCAGGTCGAAGCGGTGGTGGAGAAACTGTCGGCAGGATTGTCCAATGGCGCCATTATTGTCGATTGTTCGACATCTGATCCTGTTTCCACAGCGCGATTGTCACAAAAACTGATGGAGCACGGCTTACATCTGGTGGATGCACCGTTGGGTGGAACGCCAGTTCAGGCCGAAGAAGGTACATTATCGGCTATGGTTGGGGCAGATGATGTGGTGTTTGAGCGCGTAAAGCCAGTGATCGAAGCCTGGGCCGGCACTGTCGTTCACATTGGCAAACCGGGGGACGGGCATCGTATGAAGCTGCTCAATAACTTCCTCTCACTGGGCTACGCGGCACTTTATTCAGAGGCGCTTGCACTAGGACAGAAAGTGGGGATTTCTGTTGAGACCTTCGACAGCGTGATCCGCGGTAGCCGAATGGATTGCGGCTTTTATCAAACCTTTATGGGATATGCCTTGGAAGGCAATCGTGAAGCACATAAATTCACATTGATCAACGCGCTAAAGGACCTCACCTACCTCGAGAGCATGGCCGATGCCGCCGGTGTCGCCAATCCGACGGGCAATGCGGCAAAGAACAGTTTTGCTATGGCGCTCGCCGCGGGTGGCAACGGACCCGAGGACTATGTACCACATCTTGCTGATTTCGTAGCACGGCGGAACGGTCTGTAAGGCCGGTATCCGGAGATCCACGATCGGAAAAACCGATGCACTTGGGGTCTTATTGATAGTAGTAAGGACTCTCGGGTTTGCTCAAATGCGTTTTTCGCGGTGCCTTGAGGGAATGGGTGTGAGGCAGAATTTGACCAGTCAGCATACATTTGCTGCATCGGACAAAAAGTTAAGCTATCACGGGACATGTGGAAGATCTGTCTCCGATAACACTGGGATTCCTCGGCAGTCTCATTGCCGGGTCCATGACGGCGATAGGCGCTATTCCCGTACTATTTGGTAGAACGCCCAGTCGCGGCGTGCGCGACATGTCGCTGGGCTTTGCCGCAGGAGTTATGCTCTCGGCGTCTTTCTTTTCGTTGATCATTCCAGCCCTGGAGGCTGCAGAAGTAAGCTTTGGGCCCGGCGCAATTCCAGCTGCAATTGCGGTCGTCGGAATTCTTTTGGGGATGGGTGTCGTAGCCTTTCTGAACGAAGCCTTGCCTCATGAACATTTCAAGTCCGGTCGTGAAGGGCCGGAAAGCTCATCGCTGCGCCAGGTCTGGCTCTTCATTTTTGCAATCACGATCCATAATTTCCCGGAAGGATTGGCCGTTGGCGTGGGTTTTGGCGCCCACGGAGCGTCAGGCGGTATGCCACTCGCAATTGGCATTGGCTTGCAAAACTTGCCGGAAGGCTTGGCCGTGGCCGTTGCGCTGTTGGGTGAAGGTTATGGGCGTTTCAAATCCTGGGGTATCGCTGCGCTGACCGGACTTGTGGAGCCGATCGGGGGTGCGCTCGGTGCAGCCGTCATCGCCTTTTCCGAACCTTTTCTACCGTGGGGTCTAGCTTTCGCAGCGGGCGCAATGCTCTACGTTATAAGTCATGAGATCATCCCTGAGACACACCGGAGCGGTCACCAGAATAAGGCCACTCTGGGTTTGTCGATCGGCTTGGTCCTTATGCTCTTTTTGGATGTTTGGTTAGGATAGAGCAAGCAATCAATCGACAGCGCGCGCATCATTTCAAGCAACTTGAAATCATTTTTCCTGCACAGATTCCAAATAAGTAATTACGTTTGCGAGCGGCAACCCGGTCATAAGTGACTGGCCGCTCTCTAATCGCAGCGCCACGTTTTGGTCACTCTCCAGCGACGGCCCAAAAATAGGCATTTCGCCGCCATGGGCAAGCAATGGGGACCGGCCATCGATCTGCATTGCTACCGCTTCCATCGGAAACACGCCGTTGTTCCTTTTCGCAAGTTCCGTGAGATCAGGTGTCTCGATGGCCAGCATTTCGGCCATTGGTCCAAATCCTTTGGAGTTCAGGCCATGGCATTGCCAGCAGTTTGTCATGTACAAATCTTTGCCTGCCTGAATATCTATCTCTTGCGCTGATGCTACGCTTGCAGCGGCTAGCACCAGTATCATTCCTCTATAAAACGCCATATCAATTTTCCTCTGTAAGATCTCTAGAAAAGCATAGGTATCCCACTAACAGTTAGCGAGGATTTCGTCTTTTTTTAGGAAGCGGAACACTCGGTAGCTCCAAGCTTTCCTGACAATGGAAAGAACAACGAGGCTGAAGATTGCGTGTTCTTAGTATCGGCCATTGCCCAAATTGCCTCCCTCGTGTCTTGCCATCCCGCGCGAGCCACTCTGTGCCTATACCAAAAGCATCCTGGACCAACTCAAATGCGAACGTCGTGCAGACAGGTCGGACCTAGAAACGCTCTAATCGGCACTCGGGGAACAAGGATTCAGTTTTTGCACGGTCACACAATGCGGTTCCCTCAGTACTAACCGTTGCAGCGGCCGCGGCTACGCCCCATTTCAAGGCTTGCGCGGGCGGATCGCCACGTGAAAGTGACAACGTAAAGGCGCCCACCAACGCGTCTCCTGCCCCAATTTTGCTGCGCACGGTTGCCTTTGGGGCGTGACAAAAGAATTTCTCATCGCCGGCGACCATAACTGACCCTTCAGCGCCGTGTCCTGTCACAACAATTCGCGCAACACCGCGCTGGACTAAACTTTCAGTAAAAGACACATTCTCGTCAATGGATCGCATTGGTTGTGCAACTGCTTTTTCGATTTCACTGCGGTCCAGTCGCAAAACATCAAGAGGAGCGACAGGAGTATTGATCAGACGCATTAGCGGCGCCTTTGAAGTGTCGACGATCAAACGTCCGTTGCACCGCGAAACGACATCCTGCACTTCTTGTGGAAAGTTTTCCGCCAGACCATTGGCAACACCACCGCTGAGTATAACAAGCCCATCGCTTGGTACCGTGCCTGAAATTTTGTCCAGAAGCGCCTGAGCTTCGCCATAACTCATCAGGCTTCCGGGCAAAGTGAAGCGAAACTGTTCGTTCGTCTCATCATCGGTTACCGCCAGACTGTAACTCGTGTCTCCAACAACTCGGTGTTCCACGATGGGGACTTTTTCCGACACCAATAAGTCCAATAAGCGGTCGCCCATTGGCCCTCCGACCACGACAAATGCCCTCACACTGCCGCCCAATTTTACAATCGCCCGCGCAGCATTCACTCCCCCTCCGCCCGGATCAATCTGAGGAGTTCGACAATATAGCTTCGGTCCCGCAGTTACCCGCTCTGTTGAGGTTGCGTAATCGACCGCTGGTTTGAGTGTAATTGTCAAAATCTCATTTAAAATCAGCCTTCTCCAGTTTTAGTGATTTTCACGCTTCTTAAAGCTCAACTCTTCCATGAAAGTTACAATGTACTGATCAACCCTAGTAGAGTGTTCACTTTGAAGAGACTTTGATCTTTCGAGCCGGTTCGTTCGGTTCGCCCTTTGGCATGGTGATATGCAAGATCCCTTTGTCGAACTCAGCAGTTATTTTCTCCACTTCAACTGTATCGGGTAGCGACATGGTTCTGGCAAAGCTGCCATAGCTTCTCTCGCTGATGCGGAGATCGCCCGTGTCATCGTGCGTGACATTCTTTTGTCCACGGAGCGTCAAGTGACCGTCCTTAAGTTCGATTTCGACGTCTTTTTCCGCAAGACCGGGCAACTCGGCCGTCAATTCGATGGCCGCATCGGTTTCATTTATGTCGATCGCCGGTGATATTGCTCCCGTCATATCTAGTGAGGGGAAACCAGTCCGCTGCGCGGCTGTCTCCAATGGTGAGAATTGCGAAGCGCCACCAAAAAACCTTGACATCATCGCCTCCATCTCGTGCCTGAAGTTGTCGGCCAATAGATTTCTTCCTGAGATCAGTTGTGATGATCTTTTGTCTTCAAGCATTTTTTGACTCTCCTCCATTTTCGCAGTCTGAATGCGATATGGTGTAACCAAAACGCAGATAATGTCTTTGATCTTGCTCAACACAGATTGTGTACCGCATGACAAAACTCCGCCTGTGTAGTCAACGTGTCATCTCTGAAGCCAAGTTTTTCCTCATAATTAGTTGCAACTTACTGTCAGTCCTGCGTCGCAGCCCACCCGATCTCCGACGCATCTCAAACATAGAGGGCATTCAGACTCGACGCAGTTGGTCAGCCCAATCTGAGTGGTCAGGTTTGAGTAGTGCAGAAAACCTATCTGTGACTCGCCCATCCAGTCTCAAGCAATTTTACTCTGGCAGTTCGATTGGCCGCCTCTAGGACCCAATTGATCTCAATCATGGCGACGTAAACCCTAGTATGTAGAATTAGCGTGCTTAGGGAACCGAGGGGTGGCGGTTTGATGCACTATACTGAAATCAAAAAAACCGACGTATCTGCCAAAGCCGCCAATATGAGCGACTACGACACCGCTTATGCAGAATTTTCGTGGAAGAATGCGCGAAAGCTGATTGATGGCCTGCCAGAGGGCGGGTTCAATATTGCTCACGAAGCGATTGAGAGGCATGTGAATGCGGGCCACGGTGACCAGATCGCCTTGAGATGGATCGCAAAAAACGGTGACCGCACCGATTTCACCTATCAGGAACTGTCCAAACTCTCCAACCGCTTTGCAAATGTTCTGCGCAGCCGCGGACTTGAAAAAGGTGCGCGCGTTTATTCTCTTCTTGGAAGAACACCTGAACTTTACGTGGCGGCATTGGGAGCATTGAAAGCCGGCTGCATTTTTTGTCCACTTTTTTCCGCTTTCGGTCCGGAGCCTATTCACTCCCGCATGGAAATTGGGGGGGCCAACGCTTTGGTTACAAGCTCCCGTCTGTACAACCGTAAGATCAAGGCGCTGCGAGACCGCCTGCCGGACCTGAACACAGTTTTACTGACAGATGGTAAGATTGATGGCTGCGACTCTCTTGCCGCGCTCATGAATGCGGCATCCGATGATTTCAGAACGGAAAGGATGGAACTGGAAGACAAAGCCCTATTGCATTTCACGTCAGGGACTACCGGCAAGCCGAAAGGTGTCGTCCACGTACATGAAGCCGTTGTCGCGCATCACATAACTGGAAGGTTCGCGTTGGACCTAAAGCCCGGCGATAGATACTGGTGTACGGCTGACCCGGGGTGGGTGACAGGTACGTCATATGGCATCATCGCGCCGCTAACCAACCGCGTTACAATGCTTGTTGATGAAGGCGAATTCGACGTAACACGCTGGTACAAGATACTCGCCGATGAAGCCATAAATGTCTGGTACACAGCCCCGACAGCAATCCGCATGCTGATGAAAGCTGGCAGTGAGGCACCCCGCAGTCATGAATTCCCAGCCTTGCGATTTATGGCGAGCGTTGGCGAGCCACTCAATCCGGAAGCCGTTGACTGGGGAAACAACGTCTTCGGCATGCCCTTTCACGACAACTGGTGGCAGACCGAAACGGGTGGGATCATGATCAGCAATTTTGCGTCAATGACTGTTAAGCCTGGCTCGATGGGCAAACCGCTTCCTGGTATTAAAGCAGGCATCGTTGAGATCCAGGAAAACCACGCGACCGAGGTCGCAGAACCTATGACAATCGGAGAACTGGCGTTGCGTCCCGGCTGGCCCTCAATGATGCGCGGCTATCTGCATGAAGAAGCGCGCTACCAAAAATGTTTTCTGGATGGCTGGTATCTCAGTGGTGATCTGGCGATGCGGGATGCTGACGGGTATTTCTGGTTTGTCGGCCGCAGCAATGACCTTATCAAAAGTTCGGGCCACCTGATCGGACCGTTCGAAGTCGAAAGCGCCTTGATGGAACATGACGCGGTGGCCGAAGTCGGAGTGATCGGCGTACCGGACGAGACCGCTGGCGAAAGGGTTAAAGCGTATGTTGCGTTGAAACCCGGCTTTGAGGCTTCTGATGTATTATTGCTGGAATTACTTGGCCATGCGCGCAAAAAGCTTGGCCCGGCGGTCGCTCCAAAGGAAATAGTATTTCGCAATAACCTGCCCAAAACGCGCAGCGGCAAAATCATGCGACGACTGCTCAAGGCCCGAGAGCTTGGGCTACCCGAAGGAGACATTTCGACATTGGAAAGCGACGAGCTATGACAGTATCTACTTTAAAGCCGCGGCTAGACCATGAACATGTGCGTGAACTGCTGAAGGGCATGATCCGCATCAGGCGTTTCGAAGACAAATGCGCCGAATTGTATAGCAAGGAGAAAATTCGTGGTTTCTTGCACCTGTATGATGGCGAAGAGGCCATTGCCACGGGCATAATTCCGCTGTTGGCCGAAAAAGACCGCGTGGTAGCCACCTACCGCGAACACGGTCAGGCATTGGCTCGCGGCATTCCGATGGGCAGTGTTCTGGCCGAAATGTATGGCAAGGCCGAGGGTTGTGCGGGAGGTCGCGGTGGCTCTATGCATTTATTCAGTCATGAGCATAATTTTTATGGCGGCAATGCAATCGTGGGTGGCGGGCTACCAATGGCCGTCGGCTTGGGGTTGGCAGACCGATTAACTCAAAATGACGCGGTCACCGCTTGCTTTTTTGGTGAAGGTGCTGTGGCAGAAGGCGAGTTTCACGAAAGTCTCAATCTTGCGGTGCTGTGGGATATACCTGTTCTCTTTGTCTGCGAGAATAACGGCTATGCGATGGGAACTGCACTAGAGTTGTCAGAATCCCAGGTCGACATCAGTGCAAAAGCAGGCTGCTACGGCATTGAAAGCGAAAGCGTTGACGGGATGGATGTTGTCGCAGTTGAAGCCGCGGCACGGCGTGCGCTCAAATATATTGCCGATACCGGAAAGCCCTATTTCATCGAATGTCGTACCTACAGGTTCCGCGCCCATTCACTATTCGACGCACAGCTTTATCGTTCCAAGGATGAGGTGGCAGAATGGCGCAAAAAAGGACCCATATTGCGTTTCCAAACATGGCTGGAAGAAAGCGGTCTACTTCATTCCGATGAGGTCTCCAAAGTAATCGTAGAAGTCGATGAAGAAATTGCTGATGCAGTAACATATGCAGAAGCCGCAACCGACGAGCCTGTAGAGAACTTGAACCGGTTTGTGCTGTCTCCTGACCGTCCCGAAGCACCTGTTCCAATTGCTTCATCAAAATTCGTCAAGACCACCTATCGCGAGGCAGTAAGGGCGGGCATCGTCGACGCGTTGAACCGTGATACTCGTGTGTTTCTGATGGGAGAAGACGTCGGGCACTATGGCGGGTGTTATGCCGTAAGCAAAGGCCTGTTGGATCAATTCGGCCCGGATCGCATCCGAGACACACCCTTGTCAGAATCCGGTTTTACCGGCGCAGGCATTGGGGCTGCCATTGCCGGTATGCGCCCGATTGTAGAGGTCATGACCGTGAACTTCTCTCTTCTGGCCTTGGACCAGATTCTAAACACCGCCGCCACTCTGCGGCACATGTCCAACAATCAGTTTGGCGTTCCAGTTGTGATCCGAATGGCAACGGGAGCCGGCAAGCAGCTGGCAGCCCAGCACTCGCATTCGCTGGAAGGCTGGTATGCCCACATTCCCGGTCTGCGTGTGCTGGCGCCGGCCACCATGGAAGATGCGCGCGGCATGTTGTGGACGGCGCTTGAAGATCCTGATCCAGTGCTGATTTTCGAGAATGTCATGCTTTACAACAAGGAAGGTGAAATCGGCGACAACGCAGGGCCAGTGGACATCGACCGCGCGGCGGTGCGGCGAGAAGGAACTGATGTCTCCCTGATCACCTACGGCGGATCGCTCTTCAAAACGCTGGAAGCAGCCGAGCAACTTGAAACAGAAAGCATATCCTCAGAAGTCATCGACCTGCGCAGTTTGCGACCACTGGACATGGACACCGTGATCGCATCAGTCTCAAAGACTAGACGCGCAGTTGTCATTGATGAAGGATGGAAAAGCGGAAGTCTTTCCGCCGAGATCGGCATGCGGCTGGCCGAAGAGGCTTTCTTTGAACTCGATGCTCCTTTGGCACGTGTTTGCAGCGAAGAAGTCCCGATCCCCTACGCGCAACATTTGGAACAAGCCGCGATACCCCAGACATTCAAGATAATTGAAACGGTGCGAAAGCTCATGCAGGTAAAACCATGAGCGCATTTCTTATGCCATCTCTTGGCGCAGATATGGAGGCAGGAACTTTGGTAGAACAACTCGTGAGTCCTGGTAACGCGGTGAGACACGGTGACATTATCGCCGCCGTGGAAACGCAGAAGGGCGTGATCGAAATTGAAGCCTTTGAGGACGGTATCCTTGAAGAATGGTTGGTGGAGCTTGGAACAGAAGTGCCCGTTGGCACACCACTGGCAAACATCAAAGTGGACGATGTGTCTCCGACACAGGAACTTTCCGACTGCCAAAACGATCCGGAGCCGGGAAAACCCGAAGCACCACAACCGCAGGACCCTGCCCCGTCGCCCAGTCAGCCTGAAGACCCGGCGCCTTGTGACCCATCACCACAACCGCCGGGTCCCGAAGTTCCCACGCCTCAATTTCCAGAACCCGAAATTCAGAGAGCGAAAGTCGCGGCGCGCAGTTCAACCACAGAAGGAAAGCAACGTTTGCTGATTACACCGGCAGCCCGGCGACTAGCGGCGCAATCGGGTATCGATTTGCATTCGATCACAGCGAAAAGCCATGGAATCCCTATAGGCAGAGCGGATATCGCTGCAATAGCTAAACCAATTCGCCCCGAACCTCTGAGTGACATGCGCAGCGCGATTGCGGCAGCCATGTCGCGATCAAAACGGGAAATCCCGCATTATTATCTGTCCCATCAGGCTGACCTTACCAACACAGATGCTTTTTTAACAGAAACAAACAAAAATCGCCCGCCGCAAAACCGGCTCCTGCTCGGCGCGCTTTACCTTAGGGCGGTTTCATTAGCCGCAAAAAAAGTTCCGGAAATGAACGGTCATTTTCAGGAAGATCGCTTCCAAGCCAGCCAGGATATCAACGTGGGGCTGGCCATAAGTCTGCGCGGCGGTGGACTGGTTGCCCCGGCCATCCTGAAGACTGACACGATGCAGCTAGACGATCTTATGAAAGAAATGAGCGATCTTGTCGCAAGGGTTCGCGCAGGACGGTTCAGGTCGCGCGAGTTGTCGGACGCAACAATTACGCTGACCAGCCTTGGAGATCGTGCGGTCAGCCAGATTTTCGGTGTCATCTACCCACCGCAGGTTGCAATCGTTGGCATTGGAACCCCAGTTCTCCGGCCTTGGGTGCATGAAGGCAAGATTGTACCACGCCTGATCGCCGATATTACACTCGCAGCCGATCACCGTGTAAGTGACGGACGCCGCGGCGCATTGTTCCTGAAAACAATCGCGGATAGCCTGTTCACACCGGAAACGCTATGACAGACCAGGATGTATCCAAAGCAGTGGCAGAGGAATTATACCGGATCGCGCCGGATGTCTCCGCCGACGATATTGATCCCACTGCCGACCTGCGGGATGAATTCGAGATAGATTCCATGGATTTTCTGACGCTGGTGACGGCTCTTGGAAATCGCTTCACCCTCGACATGCCCGAGGCGGATTACCCAAAGATGCGAAGCTTTGATGATCTTGTGAAGTATCTGCGGGCCAATATCGCGTGAGCGCGGTGTAGGTCTTATTAGCATAACAACTTACCACATCAGATATGCGGCGAGGCCCTTTAACAATAAAACATGGCCAACCTTCGGCTAGTCTTTTTTCGTTAAGGCTGACCTGCCCCCCGAGGCTCCCTCAACCGAAAAATCACGGCCTGAAAATCCAACTTAACTTGTTGAAAATCATCATGACGCACTTTGCGAACTATTTGCCGTAATACGAATGGGGAAATTTTTGACATTACCAACACTTCGACAGCCTGGCTTTCTAGTATTACTTTTCCAAGTCCCTCCGCCCAGGCGAGTCCATTATGATGAGGTCACTGCCTTCTCATTCAGCAGCCTGACGAGTTTTTGGGGCACTCGGTTCTGGGAAGTGGTGGTCAAGCAAAAAGCGAAAGAGTGATGGCAATCAGTACGGTTCAGAGAGGCCAGATTTTGAAGTGTACGTATGCGACGTAAGATCGGTCTACCAACTACTTTAATAACCGTTTAGCATTTTGTTATGTCTTGGTCCTTTTCAATCGGCCGGGTTTTCGGCTCTGAACTTCGCATCCACGCCACTTTCTTTTTGTTGCTCGCTTGGATTGGAACAGCCACTTGGCTGTCAGATGGTCTTGAAGCAGCCTTGGTCAGTATTTTGTTCGTGTTGGCTTTATTTTCCTGCGTTGTTGCGCATGAGTTTGGTCATGCGCTGATGGCACGTCGCTACGGCGTACGCACACCGGACATTACCCTTTTGCCCATTGGGGGGATGGCACGACTTGAACGGATCCCCGAAAACCCACGTGAGGAAATCGCCGTCGCCGTGGCAGGGCCCGCCGTGAACATTGCTATCTGGCTCGTTCTGGTTGTCATTTTTGGGGTTAAAGGGAATCCATCTGCGCTGTTTTCATTGGACGAGGCAGGCCAGGGATTTTTTGAAAGGCTTGCCGCGGTAAATCTATTCCTTGTGATCTTCAATATGATTCCAGCGTTCCCAATGGATGGAGGTCGCGTCTTTCGTGCAGCTCTTTCAGGTGCAGTGGGGCGTGTCCGCGCGACTCGTATTGCTGCTCATGCTGGTCAACTATTCGCGTTTCTCTTTGGATATCTTGGGCTAGTGAGCGGAAACCCTATTCTGCTTCTCATCGCAATTTTTGTTTTTATGGCCGCAATGGCGGAGAACTCAAATGTACAACTGCACGGCTTGATGAAGGGAGTAATGGCCCGCGATGCTATGATTACAACTTTTGAAACCCTGAAGCCGGGCGACTCACTCAAATCTGCTGAGATGTCTTTACTACGAACCACACAATCTGAATTTCCAGTTCTGAATCTTGATGGCTCGCTGGCTGGATTTCTGACCAAGTCCGATA
>JBGCEM010000128.1:0-11373 GCA_045106335.1 Paracoccaceae bacterium
CTGCACGTTGCAAAATTAACCACAGACATAGTGCAAGACTTCCGTCTAATTTGAACACTGCAGCGCTTTGTGCAACCATGCCTAAGCCGAGCCGTGCGACCATGTATGGCGGATTTCTAACAGATTGATCTATATGCCATCCCTTCTTGTACTAAACGGACCAAACTTGAACCTGTTAGGCCAACGCCAACCCGACATCTATGGGGCGACGTCTTTGGAAGACATTGAGACGATGTGTAAGTCTCATACGCGCGCGCGTGGATATGACATCACTTGCTTTCAATCAAATCATGAAGGCGCCATGATCGATGCCTTGCACGCAGCACGCGGCGTACACGATGGTGTCGCTATGAATGCTGGCGCTTATACGCACACCTCGATCGCGCTTCATGATGCGATCAAAGCTATTGAGCTGCCGGTGGTAGAGCTTCACTTAAGTAATATCCATGCGCGCGAACCGTATCGCCATTCCAGCGCAATCGCTTCAGCTGCACTTGGTCAAATTTCTGGCTTTGGCGCACAAAGTTACATTTTAGCGCTGGATGCCTTGATCTACCATTTGGCACAATCACGATGACATCCATCCGTCAATACTTGATGTTTTTGTCAAATTGCCAAACGCTTGAAGAGCTTTGGAAGGGTCATTGTACGCAGATGGCGTGCTATGGATTTGACCGGATGATCTATGGCTTTACACGGTATCGCACTGCGACGTCCTTAGGAGATCCAGAAGACTTTGTTATTTTGACCAATCATTCGAAAGCCTACACGGATTTCTTTTTGGGTGAAGGTCACTATTTTAATGGTCCGATGACACGTTGGGCGATGGATCACGAAGGCGCTGCCAGCTGGCAATTGGTCAGCGATATGTTGCGAACGGGCGCGATAACCGCTGCCGAGCGAGAGATTTACGAATTCAATCTGAAAATGGGTGTTGTGTCTGGGTATACGATTAGCTTCAAGTCCATCTCGCAGCGCTCAAAGGGGGCGATTGCCCTGACGGCGCGTCCGGGCATGAGCCAAGCCGAGGTTGATGCTGTGTGGGACATCCATGGGCGTGATATACACCTGATGAATAATATCGCACATCTCAAGATCCTCACCCTGCCCTATACTGCGCCCAATCGTGCCCTGACAAAGCGTCAGCGCGAAGCTTTGGAATGGGTTGGAGACGGAAAAACAACGCAAGATATTGCCGTACTTATGGGTTTAACCGCTGCCACAGTCGAGAAACATCTGCGCCTCGCACGCGAGTCGCTGGCCGTTGAAACAACAGCGCAAGCTGTTCTTAAAGCCGCTTTGCAGAACCAGATGTTCGTAATGGATGCTTAAGCAGGGTCATTTTGATCTTAAAAGACCATACCTGTTGCACAATTTTTGGGCACATTTGGGTGTGAAAGTCGCCAGAAAATGTGTAAACAAATCGTTAACAAATGTAAAATTCCCGTTAATGATTGAAATTAAAGAAGTTTTTCTCTACTTAGACGTCATGGTATGGAAAACATGACTTACTAAAAAACACGCAGTGGTGTACACAACAACCGTTCCGTGAGTGGTGGCTTTGGCCTTGGAGCATCAGAAGATATCCTTGGGATTTCAGGGCTCTTTCAACTGACCGGTTTACCGGGCTCCGATCTGGGGGTGTATTCTTCCACCCTCAGGTCGGGTTTTATTTGCATAACAGCAGCTTGGGACTTTAACCGCCCGGTTTTGCGCGGTAATTCAACCCGCTGTTTTTTTGGTGTTTGTATTGCGGGTTCGGCTTTGCAAAATGAGACAGGCCGAACGCATTGATTGCAGCGGTTTACAATTAACAAGACTGTCCAAATTCGCCAAAGACCAAATATTTCAAAGCGTTAATCGTCAATAGATGCCTAGAGTTTAGTCAGACACACTGAATGGCACCTTGCTTAGACCCTGTGGCAACATTTAGCTCAGATGCCCCTAGAAGACGCAGCATGGCATGTATTTTCCAGATCTAAGGTGGGGATCTTAAGGTCTGCTATCGCCAAAAAAAGAGCACCCTATTTCGGGTGCTCTGATTGATTTTCTCGTAGTCTTGCAGTCTGACTTTCGATCAGCCTTGAACAGCTTTCGCAACTTCTTCAGCGAAATTTTCTTCCTTTTTTTCAATGCCTTCACCAACTTCCATCCGTACGAAAGCCGTGATGGTCGCACCCGCCTCTTCTGCAGCTTTCGCAACCGTAAGGTCTGGATTGACGACGAAGGATTGGTTCAGCAGCGTGCTTTCGCCGACGAATTTCTTCATTCGGCCCACGATCATTTTCTCGATCACTTGCTCTGGTTTGCCTGATTCGCGGGCAATATCCATTTGCACTTGCTTTTCTTTTTCAACGACAGCTGGGTCCATGTCTGCTTCGGACAAAGCCGCAGGGTTCACAGCGGCAATGTGCATTGCGACTTGCTTGCCAAAGGCTTCGTCGCCCCCGTCCATGGCGACCAACACACCGATTTTGCCCATGCCAGACGCGGCTGCGTTGTGCACATAGGACACAACTGTGCCACCGCTGACTTTGGACATCCGACGCACGGACATGTTTTCACCGATTGTGGCGATTTTTTCGGTCAGCACGGTCTCAACGGCTTTGCCATCAATCTGTGCTGTTTTCAGTGCATCTACATCGTCAACACCGACCGCGGCGGCTGCGATGCTGGACACCATGTCCTGGAACTCTGCATTCTTGGCAACGAAGTCGGTTTCTGCGTTCACCTCAACGGCGACGCCTTGGCCGCCATCAACGATAACCGCCACAAGACCTTCGGCGGCCGTCCGACCGGATTTTTTGGCCGCTTTCGCCAGACCTTTGGTGCGTAGCCAATCAACTGCGGCGGCCATGTCGCCACCGTTTTCGGTCAGGGCTTTTTTCGCGTCCATCATGCCTGCGCCTGTGCTGTCGCGCAGTTCTTTCACCATTGCTGCTGTGATTGCCATCGGTGGCTCTCCTCACTTCTAAATCAAATCGGGGGCAGGCGATCACACCCCTGCCCCATCTGTCTTGTTTGAAATTTTTGACCGCGCTTAGCTTGCAGGCGTAGCTTCAGCCGCTGCGGGTTCCGCGACGACTTCTTCAACGGGTGCTTCTTCCATTGCGCCCAAATCGACGCCAGCCGCACCAAGTTGTGCAGACATACCGTCCAACGCTGCGCGCGCTGCCAAATCGCAATACAGCGAAATCGCACGGGCTGCGTCATCATTGCCAGGGATCACATATTCAATGCCATCTGGCGCACAATTGGTGTCCACAACTGCGACAATTGGAATCCCCAATTTTTGCGCTTCCGCGACAGCCAAGGCTTCTTTTTTCACATCGATAATGAACAGCAGATCAGGACGACCGCCCATTTCGGAAATACCACCCAAAGACGCCTGCAATTTGCCTTGGTCACGTTCCATGCCCAGACGTTCTTTTTTGGTCAGACCGTCAAAGCCGTGCTCGGCTTGCTCATCAATCGCTTTCAAGCGGCTGATGGATTTGGACACGGTCTGCCAGTTGGTCAGCGTGCCACCCAGCCAACGGTGGTTCATGTAATACTGCGCGCATTTTTCAGCGGCTTCGGCGATCGGGCCAGCGGCCTGACGCTTTGTGCCCACGAACAGCACGCTGCCGCCTTTGGCAACAGTTTCGCGGATCACGTTCAACGCCGCGTCCAGCATCGGAACTGTCTGTGTCAGATCCATGATGTGAATGCCGTTACGGTCACCATAAATATACTGGCCCATTTTCGGGTTCCAGCGTTGTGTTTGGTGTCCAAAGTGTACGCCTGCTTCAAGCAGTTGGCGCATGGTGAACTCTGGTAGAGCCATGTCGTTACCTTTCCGGTTTTAGCCTGTGGCGGGGTGTCTCAGTCCAAAAGGACCAACCGGCGGACCTTGTGAGGATGTCTCCCCCACCATGGCCCAACCCCACCAGCGGAGTTAATGGCGCGCGTATAGGCACGTCTGGCGCTCTTGGCAAGCGTGAAATCAGTCGGGATTTAGGGAGTGATGGCCGATGCGCACTTGTGTTTCACAATACGCCGCCAAGTCTTTGCGAGAAGCATAGCCAACCACACGCACGGGATCATGGTAGATCACCTTGATCTGGCCTTGGCGCTGTGTGGCCAAAGTGCGCAGAAGATGCGGTGCTAAATCCATGTCCCCCCACCAACCATAGTGACGCGACGTGGTTCCGGCGGGCGGGCAATAGCGCACAGACACCGGTTGAACCCAAATGTGATCCCGCACTTTGTCTGCAAAAAACGACGCAAATAGCGTGGATTTAAAGGGGATGACCGACAGCCCATCTGTGCTTGTGCCTTCCGGGAAAAACAACAACTTATGGCCCACACTTAAGCGGCTTTGTAAGGCGTTGGTTTGCGCTTTTGCTTGGCGCGGATCGCGTTCGATGAACATGGTGCCGGTGGCACGTGCGAGCCAGCCGATGCCAGGCCAGCCAGCCACTTCTGCTTTAGACACAAAATATAAGGGGGCGGCCGCGTTCAGCGTGAAAATATCCAACCAACTGCTGTGATTTGCCACCAAGGCGCCTGGATGCGACGTGACCTGTCCTTGCCGTTGATACCGAATCCCCATCACCCAAAGTAAAGCGCGACATACGGCAACTGTAATATGCGGTGTCCACGGGCGTTTCTCGCCAAATGCGGGACGCTCAACAAGACGAAGCAGCAACATCACAAGCAGGCCTGCCAAGATCAGCACAATCATAGGGATAGCGCGCCGGATCACGCGCAGCCAACCACGCGAATCCGGCAACGGGATGTCAGGCTCAGGCGGCGGGGTCCAAGTATTTGGCTTCATAACGTAAACCCTGCCCCATAACGTCGCACGGCTTTCTTGCTTAGCTGAGCGGTGTCCATCACCATACAAATGTCAGTACAGTTAAACTGGTGATCCACAAAAGCGCCATCCCCCACCTGACCGCCCATACGCAAATAGCTTTTGATAAGCGGCGGCAAAGCGATCATTGCGGCTTTGCGATCCAGGTCTGTTTCTGCGATGAGGTCCATTGGTTGATGGATGCGCGCCCGCGGCTGCAAGCTTTGTGCGGCGGCATGCCGATGATGCAACAACGACAAAGGTGCGGCCAATCTAGGGATATCCGTCCCCTTTAAGCTCGCAACGCCAAACAGAATCTCGCTGCCATGCATATCCACATAGGCCGCGAGCCCGGCCCACAGATGCAAAAGCGCGCCGGTATTGCGAAAGTCGCGATGCACACACGTTCGCCCAATTTCCAGAAGGTTGCGACCTGTGTGCAACAACGGATTTAAATCGTATTCGGTGTCAGAATAATATCCGCCCGTTTGCACGACGTGTTCGGGTCGCATTAATCGCGTGGTTGCGACCACTGCATTGTTTTGTTTGTCGCGCAAAATAAGGTGGTCCGCATGGGCATCAAACATGTCTTGCTCAAGCTGATGGACGTGGTCCACGCCACGGCCATCGCCCCCAAGTTCGGAAATAAATACCTGATAACGCAAAGAAAAAGCGGATTCCATATCTTGATCCGAGCGGGCCAATTCAGCACACAACCTGTTCTGTTGCAATTCAAATGACATAAAGGACGCCCGCCGGTTCTAGCGGCGCTGCATACGATCTGGCGGCCATAAAGGCAACGTGATTGCGCGCGCCTTTCTTGGATTGCAGCGCACATGTTAACGTTTCCTAAACCATGTTCATGGATCAAAAATAGGAATAAGGGAGATGCGCGTTCCATCCAGAACGACTTTGCCCTCATTTGGAAAATTAACGGTGATTTTGCCGCCAATGTTGGATTGGACCTGCCCGGTGCCCCAGTCTGGCTGGGCGGGGTGACGAACGAACATACCGGGTGCAAGGATCGCGTTTAACTCTGACATGGTCCCTATTGGAGCAATATCTGAATGCAAAATACAACACCCGATCTCGCAGCTTTGATTGGCAGCCGGATTTGTCACGACCTGATTTCACCAATTGGTGCAATCAATAACGGCTTGGAACTGCTTGGGATGGCTGGCAATGCGGGTGGGCCTGAAATTGGGTTGATCAGCGAAAGTGTTGAAAATGCCAGTGCGCGTATCCGGTTTTTCCGACTGGCGTTTGGCGCGGCCTCACCACAAGAAGTCCCAACAGGCGAAGTGCGTTCCATTATCAAAGACATGACGCGTGGTTCCAAACTGCATGTAGATTGGACCGTTGAAGGCGGGGCTGTGCGTTCGGATGTGCGTCTGGCCTTACTGGCCGAGCAATGTTTGGATACGGCTATGCCTTACGGGGGCGACATCACTATCTCGCGTGATGTGAATGGATGGTCGATCCGCGGTGTGGCCGAAAAGTTTATTGTCGACAATGACTTGTGGTCAATCCTTGCCACCGGCACTATGCCCCAGCAGGTGCTTCCGGCGCATGTGCAATTTGCCTTGCTGGCCGTCCATAGTCGGGATGAGGGCCGCAAACTGCGCACCGATATTCGGAATGATGAAATCCTGATCCGCTTTTGACCTTATGGCGCGGGCTGCGCCCGCACATGATGTTTGCGATCCCGTCCCGGGACCGCGATGTGGTGCTTCCTTGGGAATTTAAATGCTTTAATGGTATCGATTTGTTTATTCGCGGATCGTGCCATTCCCCGTTACCTGGTATTTAAAACTGGTGAGCTGGGCCGCGCCGACGGGTCCCCGGGCGTGCAGTTTTCCCGTCGCGATTCCGATTTCTGCCCCCATGCCAAATTCGCCCCCATCAGCAAATTGGGTCGAGGCATTGTGCATAACAATCGCACTATCGACGCGCTCAAAAAAAGTGGCCGCTGCTTCAGGGTCCTCGGTCAGGATGCAATCCGTATGATTTGAGCCGTGCTCTTGGATATGCGCGATTGCACCCGGTAGATCGTCAACGACGCGCACGGCAATATCCATGTCCAAATATTCGCGTCCCCAGTCGTCCTGGGTCGCAGGAAGAACGCCGTCGAGTGTTTGCGCCGTCTCATCGCCGTGAACACGCACACCAGCTTTGATCAAGGCAGGGATCAAACCGCGCCCCAATGTATCGAAGACCTCGCGGTGGATCAGCAAACACTCGGCCGCGCCACAAATCCCTGTGCGGCGGGTTTTTGCATTCAGCACGACACTTAGAGTTTTTTCGGGATCTGCACTTGCGTCGACAAATATATGCACGATGCCTTCGAGATGCGCAAAAACGGGCACGCGGGCGTCGCGTTGCACCAAACCCACCAGGCCCTTACCGCCCCGGGGCACGATCACATCGATGCTGTCCGTCATGCCCAGCATTTCGCTTACAGCGGCGCGATCGCGTGTCGGAACCAATTGAATGGCCGCTTCGGGTAGGTTTGCATCGCGCAAACCCTGCACCATCGACGCGTGAATTGTTTGTGATGAATGGAACCCTTCAGACCCACCGCGCAAAATTACCGCATTTCCCGCCTTCAAACACAGCGCACCAGCATCAGCTGTAACGTTGGGGCGCGATTCATAAATCACGCCAATGACACCCAATGGGGTACGCACGCGTTTGATGTTAAGACCTGTTGGACGGTCCCAATCTTCGATGACTTCGCCGATGGGATCAGGTTGTTCCGCGACTGCGCGCAGGCCATCCACGATTCCGCGAATCCGTGTTTCATCCAAAGCCAAACGGTCCATCATCGCAGGGCTCAGTCCCTTTTCACGCCCGTAGTCCAGATCTTTCGCGTTGGCTTCTAAGATCGCCGCGCGTGTGCGCCAGACATGTTCCGACGCACTGATCAGGGCTGCGTGTTTACGTTCGGCACTTGCATGCGCCAGCTGGGCCGCTGCGGATTTGGCCTGCGCCCCAATTTGCGCCATCAGGGCGGGAATATCGATCTGTTCGGTCATAACGGACGTCCTTTATTGACGTTAAAGTGCCATATCATCGCGATGGATCAAAGCCGCGCGCCCCGGATAGCCCAACAAGGGTTCAATATCACGGCTTTGACGGCCTTGGATTTGCCGGGTCTCGGCCGCTGTGTAGCGTGTAAGGCCGATCCCGATTTGATGGCTGGCGGCGTCTTCAATTGCAACGGGATCGCCGCGTTGAAACACACCAGACACGGCGGTGACACCCGCGGGCAGCAGGCTTTTGCCTTTGGACAGCGCAACAACAGCCCCGGCGTCGAGTTGCACCGCACCGCGCGGCTTCATCGCGCCGATCCAGCGTTTTCGCGCGGTTTGGGGATCCAAAGTCGCAGTGAACCACGTCGCAGGCGCGCCCTGTTGCAGTGCCATCAAAGGACGCGGCGTCGAGCCTTCGGTGATTGCCATCGCGCAGCCCGCAGCGGTCGCCGTTTTGGCCGCCATCACTTTGGTTTTCATACCGCCCTTGGATAAACCCGAGCCCGCATCGCCTGCCATGGACTCGATTTCGGCAGTTATATGATTGATCACATCGTAGCGTTTGGCGTTTGAATCCTGGCTTGGATTGGCAGAATAAAACCCGTCCACATCTGACAACAACACCAACACGTCGGCCCCAATTGTCGCTGCAACCTGAGCGGCCAGTCGATCATTGTCTCCAAAACGGATCTCGTCCGTGGCGACTGTATCGTTTTCGTTGACAATTGGCACCACGCCAAAACTTAGCAATTGTTCAAGCGTGGCCCGAGAGTTCAGATAACGACGACGGTTTTCGGAATCCTCTAACGTAACGAGAACTTGCGCGGTTTTGATGGTATGCGGGGTGAGCGCCTCTTCATAGGCGCGTGCCAGGCGAATTTGGCCCACAGCGGCTGCCGCTTGCGATTGTTCCAAGGCCAATTCCGTTGCAGGAAGTCCCAAGACACCGCGCCCTAAAGCGATCGAGCCAGATGACACAACCACCACATCTTTGTCCCGTGCGCGCAGATCCGCAACATCCTTGGCCAATCCGTGCAGCCAATCAGCGCGCAGATCGCCGGTGTCTTTGTCCACCAAAAGGGCCGATCCGATTTTGATTACAATCCGAGATGCTGATTTTAGGGATGCCATGGCCCGTCATCCGTCTCGGCGTCTGCCCTGTCGCCCTCAATGATCTGACGCAATGCGCGCAACACATCCGTCACGCCGGTGCCCGCAACGCCAGACATTTCCATGACTTGGTGACCGCAGGCTTGCGACAACACATCTGTTTGCATCTCGGTCAATTCTGGCCCCAATGCATCCGTCTTGTTCAGCACAGTGATGCGCGGCTTTTCGGCCAAAGCGCCGCCATAGGCTTCCAGCTCGCCGATGATCGTGTGGTAATCTGCGTCCGGTTCGTCCGAGGTACCGTCGACCAAATGCAACAAGACCGAGCAACGCTCAACATGGCCCAAGAACCGGTCCCCAATGCCCCGCCCTTCTGACGCGCCTTCAATCAATCCCGGAATGTCCGCCACGACAAATTCGCGCCCGTCCACGGCAACAACGCCCAAATTCGGGTGCAGCGTTGTGAAGGGATAATCCGCGATTTTGGGACGCGCGTTAGATGTGGCGGCCAAAAAGGTCGATTTGCCCGCATTGGGCAGGCCCAGCAAACCAACATCTGCGATCAGTTTCAAACGCAACCAGATCGTGCGCTCGACCCCATCTTGGCCGGGATTGGACCGACGCGGCGCTTGATTGGTGGCTGATTTGAAATGCAGATTGCCCCAACCGCCATTACCACCACGGGCCAATTCAACGCGCTGACCGACTTCCGTCATATCTGCAAGCACAGTTTCTTGGTCATCTTCCAAAATCTCGGTGCCGACAGGCACGCGCAAGATGATGTCCTCGCCGGTTTTGCCAGTACGCTGTTGGCCCATTCCAGGTTGGCCATTGTCGGCAAAGAAATGCTGTTGATAGCGAAAATCAATCAACGTGTTTAGCCCGTCCACGGCTTCGGCAATTACCGAACCACCGCCGCCGCCATCGCCGCCATCGGGGCCGCCATATTCGATATATTTCTCGCGCCGGAACGAGATACACCCCCCGCCGCCGCTGCCAGATCGAATATATACTTTTGCCAAATCAAGAAATTTCATGACCCGCATCTAAACCGCTTCGACGCTGCCGTCTATCCCGGGTTTTATGCGAATGGTCGCCAGGTCATGCGCGCCATCATTGCGCTTCGCTCACACCGCGGCAAGGGTTTTGCGATAACACCACCGCGTCACGGACGTGTTACGCGCCACGCAAAAGCAGGAATCATCACCGGTATAGGCGAACCCTGCACGCATCATCACTTTGGCACCTGCTGGATTGTCTTGAAAAACCGATCCGAAAATCTCACGGACATTCAAAGGGTTTTGGGTCACAATTGCCTGCAGCGCACGTTGCGCAATGCCTTGGTTCCAAAATTGTGGCGCGATCCAGAAGGCGATTTCTGCGCGTGCGGCATCGTGTTGTTCCAGTGCGATTAACCCCATCAAGTCGGCACCACCGGCTTTTGTCGCATCCATGGCCCAAACATGCTCGCGTCGCCGATTGGACAAAGCCCGGCGCACGTAGTCCTGCGCCGCACCCGGCGGCAAAGGATGTGGAATATGCGCTGACATTTGTGCGACACGTCTATCACCCGAATAGAGCCCAATCAGTGCCTGGTCCGATTTGCGCAAAGGCCGCAAATCGAACCACTCGGTTTCCAGCACAGCCTGAACAAGAATTGGGTCATATTTCATCGCGTTGTCGTCCTAAATCAAAACCACCAGTACTGAAAACGCGGTCAGCACCGCCAATAACCGCATCACATAAGGTTCGAATGTCTGTCCGGCCACGACGATGGCAATCCGGTCGCCACTATAGGCCCAGATCGGATGCAACACGCACTGGCAGGCAAGGAATACGCCCGCAAGGGTTACAGTCGCGTTAAATGCCAAAGCCCCTGGTTCGACAAAATTCGTAAAACCCGCGATAATCATGGCCCAGGCTTTGGGATTGAGCGGATGTACGGCCAAACCTGCGGCAAACCCAGGGGCTTCGTCTTCACTTCGTGTCGCGTTCAATCGCAAATTCGCCACACGCCAGGCCAGCCATAGAATATACCCCGCCGATAGGTATTTTAGGGCTACAAACAGATTTGGAACCTGTTCGGCGATCTCCATCAGGCCAAAGCCAATGGGCCATATCAACATCTGCTTACCGGCTATGACACCTGCAACGAACGGAACAACCGCCCGAAACCCGAACTTGGCACCCGTTGCAAGCAACACCATATTCGCAGGTCCCGGCGTTGCGATCTGGCTTGCTGCAAATAGCAACAAAGCCAGGATCGAAACACTCATGGAATTGGTTTGAGATCAGAGGGAAGCAGGCCCAAAATAATGTCGTCTTGCCAAGCATCACCAATACATGCGCTTTCGCGCTCGCGGCCTTCTTGAACAAACCCGACCTTTTCATAGG
>JBGCEM010000129.1:0-2824 GCA_045106335.1 Paracoccaceae bacterium
TCGCCCAGTGCCAAGCATTTTTTGCAGCCGGAACCGAGAATTTTGATAATCATTACGTTTTCCTTTCAGATAAACAAATCCGTAATTGCGTTAAAGAGAAAGCCGATCCCGAGAATTCCACCGGTCACTACGGTCAGAAAAAGCGCCAGCAGCGGTAGTTTCACCACGCGCTTGAGCATGATGATTGACGGCAGTGACAGGGCGGTCACCGCCATCATGAAGGCCAATACGGTGCCCAACCCAACACCTTTGCCGATCAACGCTTCCGCAATTGGCAATGTTCCGAAGATATCCGCATACATTGGTACGCCAATCATTGTTGCGAAGGGCACCGACCACCATTTATCTTGCCCCAAGAGTGTGCCGATGATGGCTTCTGGAACCCAGTTATGGATCAACGCGCCGATGCCCACGCCGATCAAAACATAGATCCATACGCGGTGAATTATCTCTGAAAGTTGATCGCGGGCATAACGCACGCGCTCAGCCCAAGTCATGGTTTCGTCAGTGTCTTGCACAGGGGCGTTGCGGACAAAATCGGCCACCTGATCCTCCATACCTGCACGCCCGATCAGCGTGCCTCCTATCACCGCGACCACAAGACCCACGAACACATAGGCCAGCGCAATGGGCCAGTTGAAAATCGAGGCCAGCAAGATCACCGAGGCCAAATCTACGAGTGGTGAAGATATCAGGAACGAAAACGTAATCGCCAATGGCAAGCGTGCAGCCGTAAACCCGATGAAAATCGGTATTGATGAACATGAACAAAAGGGTGTGATGGTGCCCAGCAGTGCTGCAAGCGTATTGGCCCAAATCCCAGAACGCCCACCGAGAATTCGGCGCGTCCGTTCAGGCGGAAAATAGCTTTGTACGAAAGAGATTATGAAGATCAGAACCGACAGCAGGATAAAAATTTTGATGACGTCATAGACAAAGAAATGGATTGATCCGCCGATACGAGAATCCGGATCGAGGCCAACGGCTGAAATACCCGCTGACACCAACTCTGCAAGCCACTGCATCCGAAGAAGCTGATCGTTTATCCAACCAAAGATATTCATGTATTCTTACTCCCAGAACAACTGAACACATAAAGACTTTGTTATCCTTGATTTGCATCATGCTGAGTCAGTCAAAGGTCCACTCAACAGGCTCAGCATAGCAGACCTTGAAGACACAAAATGAACGTACACTTTGTCCTCAAAGCAGCCCCTGGCGCATCCCGCAGCGAAGGGTTGCTTGGAGCCCAAAAAAGGACATTCAGATTTAGGCCATATAGGCGTCACGAGGGCTATGGGCTGTTGTTTGGGAACACGACACCAATGGCCGAACACTACGAACGCCACCGGCAAGCTTGGACGCATCAGAAATCAATCCTATACCGTATTGTTACGGCCTCTCGACCTGGATTGAATTCATTGAGACCAGCATTTGAAAGGTGGTCTACGGCAATGGAAAGACGCGTCTCATCTGACATGCGATAGCCAAAACCAATCAAGGTTCTAAATTGTAGGTTGCCGCCGAGGTTTGTCCCTCCATCGCCTTCATCATAATAACCTACCGCCCAGTTTCCTTCGACAAACCACTTGTCTGAGCTGTTCCACATCAATGATACCCCAACCCCTAGATAGGTGTCACCATCATCGTCAACTTGAGTTGCCACCATTCCAGAAACTGAGCCCCAGCTATACTCTCGTAGCGGCTCGCTATGGTATTCAAGCTGGAAGGCTACGGCCTCCGCTTCCTGCCCATCCACATAGTTTTGGCCAATCCCAAAAACAAAATCAGAAGCGGCTGTCGGAGATGTAAGAATGAAAAGTAACGCGACAGAACAGGAAATCTTATTCATACGCAGCTATTTCTTTCCTGATCTGCCCCAAATTTGTGGGCGCATATGTTGCTATGGCCACATATCACTTTCGCCAGTTACCTTGACTTTAATGCTACATCTGAAAATCAAGCAATCGAAACATGTCTGCTGCGGGCTCAAAGCCGACCTTCGCTGTAGCATGATGCGGACAAAGCCGTTGTTCGCTGCGGTTGCGCCGAAAGCCGCTTTTCTCTGGGTCGGATGCACTCGTTTTGGCTGTGATCTCTTACTACGCTGTTTAGAAGGAAGTGGCACAATCCCAAAAATCGCGAACTTGCTCTGAAATAAGGACCCAATCGCGAAGATGGCCTCTGCGATAAGACACTTTGATATCGGCAAGCGGTGCATCAATGTAATGCTGGCAACTTGGATACGGTACTTCACCATCTTTTTTGCAAACAATCACATCCGTTATGCCGTTAGGGTCATCCGTCTCGAAGTCCTGCGATGCGACATATATGTTGGATGCGTCCCGCCTCGTTTGGCCTTTCTCAAATACCAGTTCTTTTAGGCCGAACGGTGCCGACTCAATCGGATACTGAACGTCTGTCGACAACGGCGTGCCAGTCTGTAGCTTTGCTTGCGATTGCGCAATCTCATTCAGGTCGATGTATTCGGTCACCAAAATCCCCATGTGATTTTCCAGATTACCGCCCTCCCACGGAACGAAGCCGCGTATATCCACATCAAGCAACAGGCTGTCTTGGGTCGACGCTGGCGATGGTCGAAATGAACGGTCCAGAAACGCAGTCGGGACGCTTACGAGGAAAGGATTCGCCTCATTCCAGATTTTGACGAAGAAATCGACGCTCAGCATTTCGGAATTGGAGCAAGCACTGTTGCCAGATTCTTCAGCGGCGACCACGCATCCGATGGACAAAACACCAGAAAAAACGAGTGCTTTGACGAAACGACGATCCGGACGATAGTTAACCATTACCAAACCCAATG
>JBGCEM010000130.1:0-15513 GCA_045106335.1 Paracoccaceae bacterium
GTCCCTTTGGATTGAATCACCGTGCCGTGAGTCGCGACAGTCTGTCAATCATAATTTATCAATTTCAATCATTCTGCACCGCAGCATGATTGAAATTGACTGAAATTGATTGACAGGGCAGTCAGCAAGGGTCAGCCTAGCTGTAACAAACCTGACTTTCTTGCCGCCATCGGAGACATCCATGACCTCTGCCGCCTCTTCGCAAAGCCTTGAAAACAAGTGGGATGTGCCCCGCGCAGCGCAGATGGGCGAGCCGGAAAAGCTGCTTTATCGGTCAAACCTTTTGGGGTCCGACAAAAGAATCACGAACTATGGCGGCGGCAATACATCAGCCAAGGTGATGGAACAGGACCCTTTGACCGGCGACATGGTCGAGGTGCTTTGGGTCAAGGGATCAGGCGGCGATGTAGGGTCGATCAAGATGGACGGGTTTTCCACCCTCTATATGGACAAGCTGAACGCGTTGCGCGGTGTCTATCGTGGCCCCGATCACGAGGATGAGATGGTCGGCTATTTGCCGCATTGCACGTTCAACCTGAACCCGCGTGCGGCCAGTATCGACACGCCCCTGCATGCCTATGTGCCTGCCAAACATGTCGACCACATGCACCCCGATGCAATCATTGCTATTGCGGCGGCCAAGGACAGCAAGGCGCTGACCCAAAAGATTTTTGGCGACACGATCGGCTGGCTGCCGTGGAAACGGCCGGGCTATGAACTGGGGCTGTGGTTGTCGGATTTTTGCGCAAAGAACCCTGATGCCAAGGGGGTTGTTCTGGAAAGCCACGGGTTATTCACATGGGCCGATGATGCGCGCGACTGCTATGACCTGACGCTTGAGATCATTCAAAAGGCGATGGATTGGTTTGCGGCCGAAACAGCGGGCAAGGCCGCCTTTGGCGGTCAGGTCCACGCAAGTCTGGCCAGCGCGGAACGACGCGCGACTGCGGCCCGTCTGATGCCCGCAATTCGCGGCATGGTGTCAGGGCAACAGCATATGGTCGGTCATTTCGACGACAGCGATGCGGTGCTGGAATTCGTGAATGCGCAAGACATGGAACGGCTTGCCGCGCTTGGCACGTCCTGCCCGGACCATTTTCTGCGCACCAAGATTTGCCCGCTGGTAGTCGATTTCGATCCGGCCACACCTGATGTGGACGCCACGCTGGCGGGGCTAGCGGATGCGGTGGCGGCGTATCGCGAAGGCTACAAAGCCTATTACGACCGCTGCAAGCGCGACAACAGTCCAGCGATCCGCGATCCTAATGCTGTGGTTTATCTGGTGCCCGGCGTTGGCATGATCACATTCGCCAAGGACAAGGCCACGGCGCGGATATCGGGCGAGTTTTACGTCAATGCGATCAACGTGATGCGCGGGGCGGATGCGGTATCGGACTATCAGGGTCTGCCAGAGCAAGAGGCCTTTGATATTGAATATTGGCTGCTTGAAGAAGCAAAGTTGCAGCGGATGCCCGCGCCGAAATCGATGGCGGGCCGCGTGGCGCTGGTTACGGGTGGGGCAGGCGGCATCGGGTCGGCCACGGCGGACCGGTATCTGCGCGAAGGGGCTTGTGTCATGCTGGCCGATATTGACGATGCGGCCCTTGCGGACACGGCGATGACACTGGCGGAACGCTATTCACCGGACGTGGTGCGCACGGTCAAGATGGACGTCACGGACGAGGCTGCGGTCACAGCATCTTACGCCAATATCGCGGCAGAATACGGGGGCGTGGATATCCTTGTGTCAAACGCAGGCATCGCCAGTTCGGCCCCGGTCGAAGACACCTCGCTTGCGATGTGGAACAAGAACATGGCGATCCTATCAACGGGCTATTTTTTGGTCAGCCGTGAAGCGTTCAAGCTGTTCAAGGTACAGGACATCGGTGGGGTGGTTGTGTTTGTCGCCTCCAAGAACGGGCTGGCGGCGTCGCCCAATGCATCTGCCTATTGCACGGCGAAAGCGTCGGAAATCCACCTCGCCCGCTGTTTGGCGCTTGAGGGCGCGCCGATGGGCGTGCGTGTCAATGTGGTGAACCCCGATGCGGTGCTGCAAGGCAGCAAAATCTGGGAAGGCGAATGGCTGGACCAACGCGCAGGCACCTATGGCACCGACAAAGACGGGCTGGCGGCGATGTATCGCGCGCGTTCGATGCTGAAACAATCGGTCCTGCCGCAAGACATTGCAGAGGCTGCCTATTTTCTGGCGTCTGACCTGTCGTCGAAATCAACCGGCAATATCATCAACGTGGACGCGGGCAACGTCCAAGCGTTCACACGGTAAGGGGCGGGATCATGATCAAGTCAGATGTAATTGCAGCGGCGAATGATCAGGCGATGGCCGCCTTGCGGGCCGATTATGACGCGCTGGGCGAACACCTTGACCGACGCGGGATCGACATCGCAGCCATCACTTCAAAAGTGGCCGCTTATGGTGTCGCGATCCCCAGTTGGGGCGTCGGCACCGGGGGCACGCGCTTTGCCCGTTTTCCCGGACCGGGCGAACCGCGCGACATTTTTGACAAGATGGATGATTGTGGCGTAATCCAACAATTGGCCCGCGCCACGCCCAAGGTTTCGCTGCATATTCCGTGGGATGCGCAGCCCGCCGCCGATCTGAACAGCAAGGCAGAAGAGGTCGGCCTGACCTTTGACGCGATGAATTCCAACACCTTTCAGGACCAGCCGGATCAGGCGCACAGCTATAAATTTGGGTCACTGTCCCATACCGATGCCGCCACACGGCAACAGGCGGTAGACCATAACCTTGCCTGCATCGCACTTGGCGAACAGATCGGGTCAAAGGCCTTGACGATCTGGGTCGGAGACGGGTCAAACTTTCCCGGCCAGACCAATTTCGCAAAGCAGTTCGAACGCTATCTTGTGGCCACCCGGCAGGTCTACCAAGCACTGCCCGATGACTGGACGCTGCTGACGGAACACAAGATTTATGAACCCGCGTTCTATTCCACGGTCGTGCAAGATTGGGGCACCAACCTGTTGATCGCACAGCAAATGGGGGACAAGGCAAAGTGTCTGGTCGATCTGGGGCACCACGCGCCCAACGTGAATATTGAAATGATCGTGGCCCGGCTGACGCAATTCGGCAAACTGGGCGGTTTTCACTTCAACGACAGCAAATATGGCGATGATGATCTGGATACAGGCAGCATCGACCCCTACCGTCTATTTCTGGTGTTCAATGAACTGGTCGAGGCGGAAAGCGACCCTGACTTCAATCCGATGCATATGCTGGATCAAAGCCACAATGTCACGGACCCGATTGAAAGCCTTATGGTCTCTGCAACCGAGGTGCAGCGCGCCTATGCGCAGGCCTTGCTAGTGGATCGCGCAGCGCTTGCCGCCTGTCAGGACGCGAATGATGCGTTGATGGCGACGACGTTGCTGAAACACGGGTTCCGCACGGATGTTGAACCAATCCTTGCCATGGCGCGGCTAAACAGCGGTGGCGCGATTGACCCGGTCGCGGCCTACCGTGCTTCGGGATACCGCGCGCAGGTCGCAGCCGAACGCCCAGTGGTCAGCGGTGCTGGGGGTGGCATTGTTTAGTGGTCGGTGAGGCTGGTCTTTCCGATTTGGGCCAATGTGATGCTGGTTTCGGACGTCAACACATCCCGTAGGGTGTGCAATCGTTCTTCGCTATCAGCGGCAATGGCGCATTGCAGAATACGGCCCTTCCAATGGCCGCAGTCGTAACCCATGCGATCCGGGTTCAGCGGGGAAATCGACGTCACCTATGGCATGCCGAAACCCGCTGATCCCCCGGACGAATTCACCAGCCAAGCGGCGCGTGGTCGCTGTGGTTTGGTCTTCTTGGACGGCGCGGTCGTCTGTCATCTGACCAGCTTCACCCTCTTAGCCGGTGATGCAAGATGATTGGCACGGCCAGTTCTTCTTCATCGGTCAGATGGCGGGTCAAAAAGGCCTCAATCGTCTGGCTATGTGCATGGACCTGCTGGGTCTCTTCGCGGGCTTGCGTGTCGTCCATAGTGGACAATTTTATCACCCGGTTGGCCGTTCTGGTGAAATCATCCAGTACCCGGTCCAGATCGGCATGATCCTGTTCCAACAGGTCCAGCCCGGCATCAAAGCGCGGGTCCGCCGCCGACAATTCAGGAAAATAGCTGTGATCTTCCCAACCGTGGTGGCCATGCAGATTGCCCACAAGGTTGCCACCATAATGCGACAACCGTCCGACGTAATCGTCGGGCGCTATATCCTTGTTCAGGAAACGTTCTGTATCAAAACGGATGCGTTCGGCCACGCGGCGAAACATGAGATGCGCGCCCAGCCAATGCCGGGTTTTGTCATGAAATCCGGGGTGAGCGTCCCAATGATCACGGGGATAGCGGTCCAAAAGGAACCGCATTTCATGGGGCATGGGGTCTTGGCGTATGTCATAAGTGTTCAACATCGGATCACTCCTTTCCTGCATAAGATGGGGTGTCATTGTGCCCATCGCTACCGGTGCCTGCGGCAGGCGGTTATGCAATGGATGCAGGGCGGTGGATTTTCGTTGATCTTAAGTTGTGAGCTGTGGTTCTAATCGTCCGCCCTTTGATGTTGGGGTGAAACAGCGAAGGGAACGCGCCATGCCCGCAATACAGGCTGCTTTTGATCAACCCGAATATGATCGCCGCATCGCAAAAACACGGGCTGCGATGGTGGCGGCTGGGCTGGATGCTATTTTCGTAACAGACCCGTCCAATCAGGCGTGGCTGACGGGTTATGATGGATGGTCGTTTTATGTGCATCAGGGCGTAATCCTGACGATGGAGGGCCAGCCGATCTGGTGGGGCCGTCACATGGACATGATCGGCGGCAGGCGAACCTGCTGGATGCAGCATGACAACATCGTGGGCTACGGCGATGAATATGTGCAATCCGTTTCAATTCACCCCATGCAGGATCTTGCCGCGCGGCTGACGTCCCATGGGCTTGACCGTGCCCGGATCGGCGTCGAGATGGAAAACTATTACTACTCTGCCAAGGCCCACGCGGTTTTGATGGATGAATTGCCGAACGCGACACTTGTTGACGCGACCGCGCTGGTAAACTGGCAACGGCTGATCAAGTCCGAGGCCGAGATTGGGTTTATCCGCAAGGCGGCGCGGATTTCGGAAAAGGTGATGCAAACGGCTATGGACCGCGCAGCGCCCGGCGTGCGCAAAAACGATCTGGTGGCGGATATTATGCATGCCGGTATTTCGGGCGTTGGCGATGATTGGGGTGATTATCCGGCCATTGTGCCTCTGACGCCCTCGGGCCTTGATGCCACGGCGGCGCATCTGACGTGGAACGGCGCCCCGATGCAGAGGGGCGAGGCCACGTTCTTTGAGCTGTCAGGCTGTTATCGCCGTTACCACGCGCCCTTGTGCCGCACGATCTATCTGGGCACCCCTCCAGACGACATGCGCCGGACAGAGGCCGCCCAGATGGAAGGCATTGCCGCCGGGCTTGACGTGGCGCGGGCCGGAAACCGCACCTGTGATATTGCGAACGCCTTTATGGCTGTCATGGCGCAACATGGGATCGCCCGATCCGGGCGCATGGGGTATCCGATTGGCCTAAGTTATCCACCCGACTGGGGCGAGCGGACCGCATCCATTCGCAGCGAAGACGAAACCCTGTTGGAACCCGGCATGGTGTTTCATTTCATGCCCGCATTATGGATGGACGACTGGGGGCTTGAGACGACTGAGACGATCCTGATCCGCCCTGACGGAGCGGCAGAGACGCTTTGTGATTTTGAACGCAAGCTCTTTGTAAAGGACGGCGGGGCGACCATGTCGTCTGCTTGAAATTGTCAAAATCGTAACTGGCTTTTGCAATAGGTCGCGTCACTGCACATGATCCTTGTCGGAGCCTGAATGCCCAACACCGCAATACAACATCCCGACCAGTCAACTGTCTTTGATGCCCGCACACGGCTAAAAATGGTGACGGATGCCGTTCACCAGTCCCTGCACGTTCACCCCGTTTCGATCGCGATTTTGAACAATGGGTGCCCCAAGGCCTTACAGGGTTTCTTGTCTGCGCAACTGTCGCTTTTGCAACGGCTGGAACAGACGGCACCGCGGGCCTACCGGGCAGAGTTTGATATGCTCAAGACAGCCCTTTGCGATGATCTCGGCGCTGAACACCATGCACGTCACATCGCTGTCAAAGGGCGTGCTGCCCGCGCAGGGACAACCTATGTCGTCTTGGGGTCACTGATGGGGCGCAAGACCCTGCTGGCCGCAATGCGCCGCTTGCCCGACAGACCGTTTGCGCAATCCTATTTGACCCGCCCCATGCCTGTTGACTGGTGGCGCTGGCTGTTGGTGGAACTTGATGAATTGGCCGGTGATGATGTCGGGTGGCGCGCGGTTGAGGCCGCAGCCCTTACCGCATTTGAACATATCGAACAGGCCATGGATGGTTGCCTGAAAGAACTGTGCAAAGACAAAGGATTACAGCAGGCAGGCCTCGCCTAAAAGATCCGGTAAAATTTATCAATAATTTATGCGTTCTGCCTAAGACAGGCCAAGAGCTCATGGAGGCCTGCGCATGAAAGAAGCACCAAAAGACCATATCGCCTGTGAATCAACCGTGCTTCACCAAAGCACGAGTATTCAGAATGGGTGCGATTTGGTCATGATTGATCCTCAGGATATGGGACTGATTGCGATCAACCAATCACTTTACACTGAATTGCAGGCGCCGACGGCGTTGTCGGACATCATTTATCCCGCGGATTGCAGTCAGATCAAACAGGATATCGCGACAAAAGGGGGGCTATCGCCGCGCATTGTCACGCGAAAAGACGGCAAACAAGTATGGGCCCGCCCGTTCCGCACAGATCACAAGATCGGGGTTGAATTTTCGCCAAAAGACGAACCGTTGACCATCAATGAAAACAGCAATCATTACTTTGCTTTTGTTGTCAAAGAGCTTTCGCAACGGCACGAAACGTCGATGAAAATGAACACAGAATCTGAACAGGATTACTTTCAGGTTCTGGCCAAAGGCGTTCGGCATTTGGCCAAATTCGATCGGGTGATGATCTACAAATTCGACCCCGATTGGAACGGAGAGGTCATTGCCGAAGATGTTGGCGACAATATCGAACGTTTTTTCGGGCTAAAATTTCCGGCTGGTGATATCCCACGGCCCGCGCGTGACCTTTTCCTGCGGTCCAAGGTGCGGCAAATCATCAATGTTGATGGGGATCCTGAACCCATGATCACACCGGAGACCGAACAGCCTTTTCTGTTTGATCAGACAGATAGCACATTTCGTTATTCATCGCCTATCCACTGTGATTACCTCAGAAACATGGGGGTGACCGCGTCGTTGACAATTGCGATTCATGTGGCGGGGCGGCTTTGGGGGTTGGTGTCGTGCCATCACAAATCGGGACCGCACCGCATTTCAATGTCGGAACTGACGCTTTGCCATGTTCTCAGCGATTTGGCGTCGAGCCACGTTGCCCGACAGGAAGAGCAGCGCAAAAACAGTATGAACGCCGAGATGAGCGAGGTCCTGTCGGATATTTCGGTCGCGTCGATCGCGGCAAGCTCCGAAGATGATCTTGCCAATATTGTTGTTCAAAACGAAAACCGCCTGCTGCAATTGTTGCGGGCGGACGGCATCCAATTCGAATCTGAAACTGCAAACTGGATTGTGGGCGAGGTCCCGAAATCTGATCAGCTGCGAGTCATTGATCATTTTGCGCAGGATTGGCTGCAAACCCATAAAAGGGGGGTCTTTGCGACATCCGACTTGGCTGGCTTTTTGGGCGAAGGGCAACAGGCCAGACAGGTTTCTGGCGGACTGCTTTATTCACATTCTTGGGACCACAAGACCTGTCTAAAAGTGTTTCGCAAGGGGCTGCATGTCGAAGATGTCTGGGCTGGCGATCCCGACGCCAAGACGCACTATACGCTTGCCAATGATAATGTTTTACATCCGCGAAATTCGTTCGAGGCGTACAAGAGTTTTGCCAAAGACCGATCAGAAAACTGGCAACAAGAAGAGATTTCGGCGGTCGATGTCTTGCAGTTGGGCTTACGAAATATCGAAATGTCGTTCCACAAATCGTTGCGCGAACGCCAGTTACGCCACTCTAATGCCGAAATGCGCAATGCTTTGATCAAGGCTGATCATCAGGCCAACCACGACCCGCTGACGGGGCTTTTGAATCGACGCGGTTTTGACAATTTTGTGTCCGGTCTGGTGCAACGATCCAACCGCAAAGACTGTCTTTGGTTTTGCCACATCGATCTAGATTTCTTTAAACGGATCAACGATGAACGTGGCCACCATGCGGGTGATGCGATGTTGACCCGTGTTGCGGCGATACTGACCAGCGCTGAGGCAAAGGGCAGCAGTGCCGCCCGCATCGGTGGCGACGAATTTGCGCTGATATTGTCGGGAAACCTGTCGAAATCCGACGCGCGCGCGATCGGCAAAAAAGTGATTGCTGACTTGGCCGAAACGCAACTGGTTGATGGTCAGGACATCAGCATGGGCTGTACCATCGGGATCACCAAATTTGCGCCTGGTGACGTTAACCTTGAACGGTTGCTGAAGGAATCTGACATCGCGCTGTATCACGGCAAACGCCTTGGTCGCGGGCGTGTTGTTTTCTTTACGCAAGACATGGAGGACGCCTCAAGCCGGCGCCGCCAGCAAGAAGCGGATTTGTTGCGCGGCATCGCGGCCAAGGAATTCGTGCCCTATTTCCAGCCGCAATATGATTGTGAGACCGAAAAGATTGTCGGCTTTGAAGCGCTGTCGCGGTGGCGGCATCCCACAAAGGGTATCCTGCAACCGTCTGATTTCCTGCCCCTCGCCGCTGAGCTTGGGGTTATGGGCGACATCGATCGTCTGATCTTTGAAAAGGCGGTGGAACATCAGATTGAATGGTTCTCCAAAACCGATGAGGCAGTGCGATTGTCTGTCAACATTTCTGTGGACCGGCTTCAAAGTCTGGACCTGATCACCGATCTAGAGGAGTTGGGCGAATGGACCCGCTTTATCAGTCTGGAGCTTTTGGAGGATATCTATCTTGATGACCACGAGGTCGACTACGAAGGCATTCTTGAAAGCTTGCGTGATACCGGCGTCGATATTGAAATCGACGATTTTGGGACCGGGCGGACATCGATTCTGGCTGTTGTTTCCGTCAAACCGGACCGGCTTAAGATCGATAAGCGCCTGATTGATCCGATCGTTTCCGATGATGCAGCGCGTGGATTGGTTAAGGCGATCATGGATATTGGTGGCCAGCTTGGCATCAAGATCATCGCGGAAGGGGTCGAAACCGAGGACCAACTGCGGGTTCTACAATCGCTAAAGTGTGACCGGGTCCAAGGATACCTGTTTTCGCGACCTGTCGCACCGATCAAGATTGAGAAAGATTTTCTGACAGCCGCCTGGCAGGCTGACCCAACGCCGCAGATCAGTCCTGCATTGATGCACTAAAACCCAAAGGCTGCCCTGCAAAAAGTCCCGGCATTTATCGGGTAGCGATGTGATCCTCTGCCGCGCAATGATCGGCTTGCGCTATCTGTACGGACCCGTTGCCCAAGGGTGATACCAGACTCTGTCTGCGACGGGACCGCACAGTGCAGCACCTGTCGCAAAGGAACAGGGAAAATCACGCGCTGCGGGATCGTCAGGCGGAACATCCAACCAACCTTCGCATCACAATGGCGCATAACACGGTGACGTTGCCGTGACGCTATGGTGCGCCGCGTTTGGCAATGTCTGATTCGGTATTGGATTAGGACATTTTTGCCATGGCCATGGTTGGCGCAGTGCATTCGATCGGCGCATCTCTCGCGCGGCATCTTACGGGGGCCTATGCCATTGCGCGTGCCGCAGAAGCCGCCCTGCCAGAGGAAGATCGGGCGTTACCGAATTGCCTGTTCCAGCAAATCTCAGGCAATGAGATCAACACGAATTTCAGTCCGACGGAAAACCTGATCACGTTGCACCTGTTTCGGATGAACCAGGACAAAGACATGCGCGCCGCGATGGACCCACGGTTCCCTGGTGATCCCGCCGCGCGCCCGCTTAGTCTTGAACTGCATTATCTTGTGACCGCGTGGTCATCGCTGGCTGGGGATGAGCAGACAATCATGGCGTGGACCATGCTTGAGCTGGAACGCACCAACCTTTTGGACAGGTCCATTCTTGAACCCCGTAGCCATTGGCGTGATGACGAATCCGTCCAGCTTCGGCTAAGCGATATCGCCCACGAAGACATGATGCGGATTTGGGATGCAATGGACCCCAGTTATCGGCTGTCGGCGTCTTATGTTGCCAAACCTGTCCGCATTGAAACAGGGCGTCAGTCTGATGCCGGTCCTGTGATCGCGACCCGTTTCGAGTTTGATGATCATGATATGATACCGGAGAACGCAGATGCTTGATCGGCTTGATCGTCGCGTTCTTGGTGGGTTCCGGATCATTGATCAGGTCTTGGGTGGTGTCGTGGATGACGGTTTGCGGATTGACGCCCCCGGGCTCACATTGGCCAGAGCAGGCACTGGCGCTTGGGCCGTATTTGCAGCGCCGGGCATGGGCCCGATTACCCGGGCGTTCGACAATGTACCGGTGATCCCGGCTCAGAATTTCGATATCGAAGTGCATGACCGGCTGCGGCGCTATGAGCCGCTGGCAGTTACACTGACGTTTCCAAGAGACGCAGACCCTGCAGCCGTGACAGACCGGGTTGATACGCCGATCGATATTGAACTGCCCTCTGCGCCCGGTCGTGGCACTGCTGCGGGCTGGAGCACGGTTACTGTCGAAGTGATCCAACCCGGCGGCGCACCCATTCGTGGCGCATTAGTTCAAGTGTTTGATCAAGGCACGACCAACGAAAGAGGTTGGACATTGACGGGTGTCCGCGGTCAGGCTGTTGTTCCGCTTGTCGGACTGCAAAAGCAACGTGATATCGTGACGCCCGACAATGATGACCCGGACCTTGATCCGCAGATCGCCACGGTCACAGCGCAGACCTCTTTGGATGTGCGCGTGATTGCAGACATCACCCAACCTTGGCCCGCCAGACCCGCCGCATTGCGGGCCGGAGGCGCCACAACCCGAACGACCAACTCAACAAGTCCCGTGCAACTTGTGGCGGGGGGGGATGCGTTCCTCTCAGTCACCCTCGACCTAAGCTAGGTGCCCAAGCGGCGCCCCATAGGAGGATCAAAATGGTAGAGCTACTGGCCCCCGGCGTTTACACAATCGAAACGAGCTTTCGCGCCCGTTCGATTCAAGGCGTTGGAACTTCAACAACCGGTTTCGTCGGAATGGCCCGTTCGGGTCCCGTCGGCGGGCCACCACAGCTTGTGACGTCCTTTGCAGAGTTTGAACGGACCTATGGCGGTCTGTCCAACCTGTCAGCGAGCGGAATTGGTTCAACTGAAACCAATTACCTCGCGCATGCCGTACGGGCGTTCTTTAATGAGATGGGCGCGCGGCTTTATGTGTCGCGGGCGTTCTCTGCGCAGGATGAAAATGACGGTCGGGCACGTATTCCGCTGCGCGACTTTGGGCCTGCGGGCAGTTTTGAATTTATGGCACGGTTTCCGGGCTCGGCCGGAAATGGTACGCTGGAAGTCAGCGAAGTCGTGACGCCAACGGCACCTGAAGTGATCAGTAATGCCGCTGTGGGTGCCATGGCGCGGACCCGCGGCAGCGCGGCTTCCCCCGCCAGTCTGATGGCGACAGCGGCCCCCGGCGATATGTCGGGCGGTGGCGTGATCGATATTGCGGTCGATGGTGGTGCCGCACAGCAAGCCACACTTGTTGCGACACCTGCATCGCTGACGTTTGAGATGCCAGCCGATGCGGTCGCTGTCCCTGCAAACACGAATTTGTCCATTACAGTTGATGGTCTGCGGCAGGTGATTTCGATGAATGGGGATGGCTCTGACCGGTCATTGTCTCAGATCAGGCAGGCGATCCGCGCGGGTCTTCAGCGTGCGACGGTCACGCGATCAGGACGCGTCTTTACGATCGTGTCCGAAGTGGCTGGCAGTAGCATTACCATGTCCGTTGACGCGCTTCCCGTCCTTGGCGTGGTTGCTACCACCGAATCTGGAAGCGGTATTTCGCGGTCGGATCGCGTGACTGCCAGCGACATTAATGCTGCCTTCGCGACGGATGGTGTGACCGGCGTACGCGCCGTCGCCGCCGCTGGAACGGGCATTGTGTCGCTCACGTCAGATACCGCCGGGGCGGGATCGGCGATCGACATCAGCGGAACCGCCGCTGCGATCCGCGAAGCGCTTGGGTTTCAGGCGACGTCAGCCACCGGGTCCGCGCTTGCACCGCAGTCATATTTCCTAAGGGTCAGCGAGGCGGGTGCTGGCTGGCATCGCTATACCGAAAGTGGTGCTGACTGGACGACCGACAGCACGCTGATCGATCCAACCGCAGAGCTTGATCCGAACGGATTTATGGTGGCGCTGAACTTTACCTACACGAATTCTGATCAGACACTGACAAGCTATGAAGGCATGAGCCTTGTGCCGGGTCACCCGCGCTACTTCCTCAGCCGGATGCGCATGCTGACCGCAACGGATCTTGCAAACGGCGCGCAGGAACCTGTGGCCGATCCGTTGCAGGCGAATGTCCCCTCAGATCTGAACGCGGTTGAGGCACATGCCGCCATATTTGCGACCGGTACCGAAGATGAGGCAGGCGTGCGCCGCGTCGTTCTTGGGCTGACGGGTGGCAATGATGGTGTGCTACCCAGTCTTGCAGAGTGGGAAGACGCACTGGAAGAAATGAACCGCTATGACGATATTTCGATCATTGCGGCCCCCGGTTCATCGGCCTATTCGCTGGTTGGACAGTCGATGCGGGCCACGCTGACCACACATGCAAGCAACAACGGTTTCCGCATTGCGGTGCTTGACCCACCGTTGGGCGAAACGCTTGATAGTTTGCGCAACACACGTGGCCAGATTGATAGCAGCTATGCAGCCCTTTATGCGCCCTGGATCAAGATTGCCAATCCGCTGGCCCGGCCCGGAGACGAGCGGACCCCACGAGACCTCTTGGTTCCGCCATCGGGACACATCTGCGGGATTTATGCACGCAATGACCAGCTGCGCGGTGTCCACAAGACACCAGCCAATGAAGTCGTGCGCAGTTCAATCGGGTTCGAGACCGACTATAATCAGGCGACCCAAGGCGTTCTGAACCCGCTTGGGATCAACTGCCTGCGCAGCCTGTCTGGTCGCGGGCACCGGGTTTATGGTGGGCGGCTCGCCACGTCAGACCGAGAGGTCCTTTACGTCAGTGACCGCCGCTATCTGAACTTTGTGAAACGGTCCCTTTACGAAAGCATGCAGTGGGCCGTGTTCGAACCCAATGGACCGGAGTTGTGGGGAAACATTCGCGAAGCGATTGCGTCATTCCTTTATAATCAATGGTTTAACGGCGCACTTTTTGGAACCACCCCGGAAGAGGCCTTTTTTGTGATCTGTGACCGGTCGGTCATGACACAAGCCGATCTCGATAATGGCCGCTGCATCGCCCAAGTCGGAATGGCGCTTTTGAAACCTGCCGAGTTCGTCGTTTTCAACATCGGCCAAAAAACCGCCGATATGGGCGTTTAAGGAGGATTTGAGACATGAACCGTTCCGTACCCTATGGCAATTTCAATTTTCGGGTGAAGCTAGGCAATGATGAGGTCATCGGTGGTTTCTCTGATGTGTCCGGCCTTAATTCCGAGATTAACATCGCTGAATACCGCGCTGGCAATTCCCCTGAAAACCACGTCACCAAGATCCCCGGTGTCCACAAGTTTGAAAACGTCACGCTGAAGCGTGGGATCGTGGACTCTAAGGCGTTTTGGGATTGGATGAAGGAAGCCTGGACAACGGGTCCCAAGGCCAAGCGCGACATGAAGATCGAGATGCTAGATGAAGCGCATCAACCTGTTCAATCGTGGGTCTTAGCCGGGGCCGTGCCGTCAAAATACACGGGCCCCACACTCGCTGGTGCCGGTGGCACAGAAGTCGCCATGGAAGAATGGCAGATCACCTACGACATGATGAAGTTCGACCAACCCGCTTAGCGGTCCGATGTCCGAACCATAATGCCGGGCGGCAGGTGATCGCCCGGTCTTTCCCCCGCATCCGTCGGAGCCAGCATGCTTTATGAACAGGTCAAATTCAGCGTCGACAAGGCAGAGGACCGGGATGCCCCGGTCCGCCTTGACGTGACCATGTTCTTGGGGCTTTTAGCGGTCAATGATGCGGCTGTCCCACCTGTGTCCGTGCAAGACGCATGGCGCCGTCAGGGATATCTGGGGCACCACGACGTTGCGCAATCTGCGAAGGATTTGATCGATCGGCCTGTGCTCGTGACCTCGTTGACACAAGCAGAGGCGCTTTTTGCCCTTGATCAGCGGGTGGATCGCCCCGCAGCGATCCGTGGCGGTTCTGTATCGACGCCCATCATTGGTCTGGATGAACCCTTGGCAGTGACGCTTGATGGGCGCTTGCAAGAAATTTCGCTTGATGGTGCGCCAACCGATTTGGCGGCACTTGCGGCATTCCTTGATGAACGTCTTGACGGCGTATCCGTTGATACGGAAATCGATCGGTTGGTGTTTTCGCGATCCAACACAACGACGGCGGGCACGTTGTCCGTACTGGGATATCCGGCGCTGGGTTTTGCGGCATCAATGGATGTGCGCGCCAACCCGGTGACCACTGCCATGGGTGCGGCAATACGCCAGTTCTTTGACATGGGCGGCAGCCGGGCCGTCATCGTTTCGCTTGGACAGCCGCGCGCTGTTCTGGCCGACGCGGACGCACGCGCGCGCGATCTTGCGACCTTGCTGGATGTTTCAAATGATGGTGTGGTCGACCCCACGACGTTTTCGGCTGATTTCAAAGCACCGCATATTGCTGCGCCGGAACGGTCTGGACTGACCCATCTGTTCGGTGCCGAAGCCGTTGGGCAGTTGGTGATCCCTGACCTGCTGGATCTTGTGTCTGGCCCGCGCGAGGAAACGCCAGACCTGCCGGATGAATTGCGCCCCGTCGCGGGGTTTGCTGCTTGTGTCCCGCCAAATGCGGCTTTGGCGCGCGGCCAAACAGTTGATGTCGACAAAGCGCGTCTTGACGTCGCGGGGTTGGCGCTGTGGACCGCTGCAATACATCGCGTGACCACATTTCTGGCGGCTTATCGGCGCGATGTCGGGTTGATTGCCGCGATATGATTGCGAGGCTGAACTTTCGGGTCCAAACGTTGTTTCAGGCGTGTCGGAAGTCATGACGTTTTGAACCGGTGCCGCAGGCGGTCAAAATTGGCTGACTTGCAAAAACACGTCGCTCAACCTTTACTGGCCAGATGTCGGTTGGTGATCTGTCAAAGGCAAGTGAAGAGCTTATCAACGGCGGTGGGCCCGCTTACCCGTTTCGCCACGGATACGCGCGGCTTGCACAACTGCTTGAACAGATGCCGCCTGAC
>JBGCEM010000131.1:0-5395 GCA_045106335.1 Paracoccaceae bacterium
ATACCAAACGACTAACCCCATCCCGCAAGCTCAACAACTTGGCAATGCCTGTCATTGTAAGACGACCAATTCTTGGTCTTGTACTTCGTAGGGGCCCAACTGCTCATGACTTCAGCTATCACGCTGGATTCATACAGTGAATCCATTCAACCGATTTGTGCAACAAAGCCATAGAAATAGACCGCGTACATGATCACTGACTTTGGATAATATGCACCTTTGAAGCTGATCATGCTCAATCCCTTACTTAGCTCGACGAGTTGCGGAATGGCGCAGATATCCAAAATACGCAACGCACCCACTAAAATTTGCGACAGAACCATGGGCAATCCTTTTTGTTGCGAAAAATGCCAGATTGGTTAGCCTTAACCTTAATTTCGACAGTGCGTTTATGAGGTCTATTGATGAGATTTAGAATTTTATGGCTGGCGATGGGCCTATTGGCTGCGGCCCCTACGACGGCGCAGGTGACACTGGATCAGCTTGATCAAGCAATGGAAGCCGAAGCCGATACGATGGATGCCTTCCGCATCCGTTTGCAAGATCCCAACCCGGTCAAAGCGCGCGCCGCGATGAGGCTTTTGATTGCACAAGGTGACGCCGCACAGCGCAGGCTGGCGATTGCGCATGGGTTTCAATCGACGGATTCTGCCATTCGGTTGGAAGCAGTGCGTGGGATTTTGGATGCCGGTCCACTTCTTTTGTTTCGATGGACGCCTGAAGATTCGAGTGTGACCACTACTTATAGAAATGTCGTCAAAGCCTTTGATGGCGACTTTGAATCCGGTACGGTAACCCGTATCCCCATTAAGCTTTCCGGCTTTTCAGAAGAACTTGGATGCTGGACCCTGAGCAACAATGAGAGATGTTGGGCGCGTTTTAATTCTGGCGAGCTTAGCATAATGTTGAATCGCGTTTGGTCCCAATTTGAATTGAACACCGAAGGCGAGTTAGTTGGCCAAACTGTCGTTGGCGGACTGCGTGTCACTGCCGTTGCGGATCTGACGCAATGATGCGGGCTTTGTTTTTCACCGTTGCCCTTTGCCCTGCGGCCCTTGCTGCGCAAGAGATCGACATTGATGCGATGATCGCGTCGATTGACCAGCGGTCGGGCCAATACGCCCAATTGACCGAAATCTTGCTAGGGGCGGACCCAACACGTGCGCTTGCGGCCTTTGATGTCATGCTGGAAAGCGGTGACAAGACCATGCGCGAAACGGCGATTTCAGCGGCAATCTCAGCCACCGATGAACGTCTGCGCGCCCGTGCCTTATGGGAAACGCTTTCGCAAAAGGATTCCTTTACCGTTCAGATCGATACCAAGGATCTGGATCAGGACGCCCGCGCCGCGCTGAACAGTTGGATCGGTGCAAGCAGCACCTGGAGTATCACAGATCGTTTTCCTGACACCAAATGCCTGAACCTTTATCGCACTGGGGATTGCACGGATAGTTACCATCTTTCAGTGTCCGGTTTGAAAGTCGATATGCTCTATTCGGGTAGAGCAACAGGTGGGTTTGTCCTAAATACCGAAGGGTTGCTCGAAGGCGAGATTATGAACCCCGCGACGAACACAGTCTACGCAGCGAAAGTACAATTAAGATGATGATCCGGAACGCCATTTTTGCAATCTGTTTAGCCTTGCCTGCCGCAGCCCAAGTCAGTCTTGAAGAACTTGATACCGTTGCAGATGAGGCAGATGCAGGCATGACGGCGTTTCGCGCCCGTCTGAACGACCCGGACCCGGATCGCGCGCTAGCGGTTCTGCAAACCCTGATCACCAAGGGCGATGCAGCACAGCAGCGCCTTGCCATACGCCACGGGTTGGAAAGCACCGACCGTGCCATCCGCGCGACGACGTTGCGGGCCATTTTTGATTCTGAACCGACTTTGCGCGTTGTCTTTGACCCCGCCTCTGATGAACCGTCCGCCCAGTTCGCCAATGGCATCATTGCTGCTGGTGGCGTCGTTGCTGCCGACGGCAATGGATCGGTGACCTTTAAGGTGAACGGTTACAACCCGGAAGAAGAATGCTGGACCGTCGGCCGCTATAAGACATGTTTGCTGCGCAACAGGGCTGATCTGGTGAGCCTGTGGTTTGTGGACAGCTGGGGCACCTACGAATTGGATGGCATTACCGGTCGCCTGATCGGAGAACAATCAATCACCCGGAACCTGACTGCCGCGACAATCGATCTATCCGAATAGACAACCGCCCTGTCAATCGACAAAAATATTATCGATCCGCACGGGCGACTTGCCCCCCCAGCTTGACCGGATAGTGATTGTTATGCCTTTTGCGAACCGCTCTCCAATACGCAGCTCAAACTGACCATCGGGGGTCATTTCCGGTGCGGGCAAATCGGCTGAACGCGGCCGCGCCGGATCATCGGATGCGTGGCTGGTGATGGATAGGAGCCGGGGGATTGCGGTTGCCGCATCTTCCTGCGCTGTGATGCGGATGATGCTGAAACGGTCGGTTTCTTTCAGTTGTAAATCAAGTGTCACGGGGTCTGCCGACAGATCAAAGACCCATGGACCTTCCCCTGCCAGCATGGCAGTTGGGTCAGACGCCCCGTCGATGGGATGTGCGGACCAAGACAGTGCTTCAATCGGGTCGCCTTCGGGCAGTTTCGCGGTTGCGGGCGCAGGGCTCGTCGTGGCTGCCGGGGCCGGCCCACCAAGGAAACGCGACAATTGCGCGACAATCTCGTCCATGCGCAGGGCAAGTGCGACGGAGGCATCCTCTGACTGTAGAACCATGCCTATGGGCTGCTTGCCCAGAAAGACGACGGCCCCCGATGTGCCCCCGAACAGATCACCTGTATCGCCAACCGGCGGCACAAGTCGCATCTGCCGAAAGCCTGTTGATTCGACAAGCAGGCGCCGGCCTTCGACGACACGTTGCCTAGGCCTGTTGAGCACGACCGGCGTGCCGGGCTGCAATTGCGCGTCCAGCCGACGCGGCAGGTCATGCCAATCGATTCCACAGTCTTTCGCCAATCCGCCCCGGACAAGACCCAGCGAAATGTCTGTTTCTCCCCCAACCACATGCACGATTTTGGCGGTGCCAATCGGTCCCGTCCCACGGTCCGACCCCAGCCGGATACCATCTTGTCTGCGCCCGTGCAGATGCGTGGGCAAAATGACATAGCAATTCCCACCTTGCTGAATAAGCAAACCCGCACCACTGCCGTCTTCAACGGTCACCACCTGCGCCGCTGCGGGATTTGCGCAGAAACACCCGAACAAAAGACAAAAATGCACCGCTAGGAAGAATCTCCAAGGGGAGGTACTATATTTTTGGATGAGTCGTGTGGAGCGTAACATGTACAAAATGTCTCAACAGATGATCGCGCATGGGTTTATCGTTACCCTAATCTTCGTAAGCTCTTTTGCCAAAGCGCAAAACGCAGAAATATCATATAAAGGCCAAGAGAAAGACCAAGAGTTTTCAGAACGCCTGGATGACTTTGGCCGGGTCAGCGGCGATATCATTATGGGTGTGATGATCGGCGCAATCCGGCCAAACGACGCGGAGGATGTGATTTTGGCCGATATTGCGCCGCGCGTGGCGCCACATATTGCGGCCCCGCTTTTGATCGGACTTACCGCCGTCGCATCGGAACCTGGCACGCAAGACTTTTGCGTGCGGATCAATTCAAAGGATGGTCGTTTCGAAGCCGAAAACACCTATGCCGTTCCAAAGCAGCTCACAGTACCACAGGTGTCATTTATTTACGGTGGGAAATTCGCGCCTGATCTGATGGAAATGAACGCGGTCTCGCTTGTCAAAGCAGGTCAATGCGGCACCCGGACAGAGGTGGTTGTCCCTTCGACCTGGGCCGAGCGACCGATTTTGGACGCGCCAAAAGCGCTCCACATCTTTGTCAATTCCGCAGGTAATCCGACTGATGTCGCGTTTGGAAAGGGGGCGGATTACGTCGCGTGCGATGACATAGCAGAGGCGTCAACCCTGAAGTATACGGCGGTTTGTATCCTGCCTTACGCCAGTCTTGAAGCGCAGCAAGAGAACGGGCTGGTCGAGCTGACCTTCTACGTTGCACGCAGTTTGGGCGAAGAGGTCTTTGACCTTGCTGTTCTTTTGCCGCCATTCGAGGGTTAATCATGAGCGCTGAAGAGACCCAGCCATACCGCCGACGGAGGTGGCCGCTTTGCTCTGCTACCGTGGTTTTGCGGGCTATTGTGGCTAGCCTGTTTGTTCTTGTGGTGGTCTATGCGGTTGCGCTGTCCCGACACATCCCCCGATCCATGGTCGTTGATGTGGAAACTGGCGCACTTGATGTCACCCTTGAAGCCGAGTTGAGCGGTAAAGCCTTTACAAATGTCTGGACCTGTTCGAAACGCGAGGGTGCTGCCGCTGATGAATTAGAAGCGCCGTCACAGGTTCCGCCGGTTCCTGTTGGTTGTCGCGCGCGCACACATGTTTTGTCGGATGGGCCATTGCAGTTCGATACGCCAAGAATACCCGTAGGGTCGCGGCTGAAGATTACTTCAATACCGGGTATGTTAAGGATCAATGTTGTTTCAGTGCCACCAGAGTACTCGGGCACGGATGACGCTCGGCTTGAAGGAGGCGGGCTAATCCTACTTGACGATGCACTATCGGCATTCGGTTCGCTTCAATTGACAGGCAAACTGGACCTTGGTGCCGCTTCTGTCGAAACCGACCGCCCATCGACTGTTTCTGGCCGCTATCAGATCCGTGGACGGACCCCGGTCGGATTGATTGATGGCGATATGCGAGTGCTGCGGCAAGGCGATCTTTTGGCGGGTGCGCGGGTACGTTTTGTGTCAGACGGGCAGACGGCGTCCGGCCATATTGTCATAATGGTCCCGAATCCGGCAACCTCTTTAATGCGTGTCACGGCAATTTCGGAGATGGGGCAATCAAAACTTGGCGTCCGCTATTACTTCACAGATGAGGTCATTATCGGTCCACAGTTTGTTGAGGCCTTAATCCTTGATCCCGCTGTCCAATTTTTGCTCGCCCTGTTCGGCGCGATCGCGGGCTATGGTTGGTTGCAACGCATTTTCTCCTCCGGGCAGAAGCACCCCTCGTAAAGCCTTGTTGCACGGATCAAATTGGGCGAAGAACGCACCCTTCCCAAGACGGATTTCACGCGGTGCGTTCGAAATGTGGGCGGCCCAGTTTCGTCGGGACTGTTGCATTAACTTGCGCTTATAACAGTAAGGTCGTCTTAGCTTAGGATTACGCTGCGATTTCGAACAGCGCATCAATGAACGCCAATTCGCCCATAATGCCAGGTTTTTTGTTATGGATGTGGCCGCGTTTGATGGTTCGGATGGTTTCGATGCCGCTTAGGGTTGCCTTGGCAGATCGCAGGGAGCGAAAGCTCTGTCGATAACCGAG
>JBGCEM010000132.1:0-14107 GCA_045106335.1 Paracoccaceae bacterium
AAAAGCACCACTTCGCCGCCGATGATCCCGGACATCGCTGCCATAATCACCGCCATGATCGAGGTCACAATCGCAATACCGCCCCGCGTGCGGTTTAGCCAAACGTTCAGACTGTCATACATGGATTTGGCGACGCCCGAACGTTCCAACAAGGCGGCCATAAAGATAAACAGCGGGATCGAGATCAGCACGTAGCTGGTCATCACATCTCCGTAAATGCGTTGCGACAGGATGTTCAGCGGCCCCGATCCAGGTCGCCCGGTCAAAAAGCCCTCGCCCCACAGTGACAGATCAAAGATCAGTGCTGGTTCGAATTTCATAAACAGCACGACCACGGCCATGAACGCCGACGCGAAGCCCAAAGGCATGCCAATCGCCAGCAGGATGATCAGCCCCAGCATCAAGACCAGTGAGATTGTTCCGACATCCATTTAGATGCGCTCCTTACTTGCGAAAGTCATCAGTTTGGATCCTTGGCGCCAACAGCGGCGCGCAGCTTGGCAATTTCGTCCGCGTCGGGTTCATCGGTGTGCCGTTCAGGCGTCGCATCCCAATCGGAAATCAGATTGACCACGGCTTGTACAGCCACCAGCGAAATCACGATAAGAACTGCGGGTTTGATGGTGGCGGGAATGGGGGGATCGAAGGCGGTGCCAAAGGTTTCCCAGCGGTAAAACTTCGCAAAAGCTTCGCCATAACCGCCATAGACCAGGAAAAAGGCAAACACGACGATCAGCGCGGTCGAGATACAATCAAACACATGCTGCAACCAACGCGGGCACAGATCATAGATCAGGAAGATGCGGATATGGCTGCGTTGCTGCATGGCGTAGAGCCCGGCGCATAGAAAGATGAACCCCGCGATCCAAAGCGATAACTCGTTGGCCCAAAGTGTGGCGGCGTTCAGCACATAGCGCACGAAGACCTCATACAGCATCACGCTGCACAAACACAAAACCAGCATCATGGTGACGCGGCCGATGAACACCGACAAACGGTCGGCAGGACGCCAGCTTTCGAACTCCATTGGGGCGCGACGCACTGTGCGCACGCCGAGAATTGCAAAGACAGGAACGCCGATCAACGCCAGCCAATCAATGATGTCTGCATAGCCGCCGAACAGACCGCCCATATTCGGTGTGACGTCATTTTTGCCATAACGATCAGACAGTTGGTCATAGACAGACTGATCCATCGGCGGGTTCCAATCCAGGGTGAAGGCCGGGATATGCCAGACCAACCAGGCACCGCAAAAGATAAACGCCAAGGGGACCAGCCATTCGATCAGGCTGCCGGATGGGGCGTGCTGTGGTTCTTCGGACATGGTCATTTCCTCTCGACCCAAGTTGGGTTTTAGACAAACAGTCATACGTTGCGCAAAGAGCGCCTTAGACGGCTTGTCAAAAACGGGGGAATAGAGCTTGTCGGGCCCTGCACGCTATGCGCAAGGCCCAGGGTTAGGTGCTAATTATTCGGACACCAGGCCCAATTGCTTCAGATAGCTCAGGTGTGATTCAACCAGCGCTTTGGCTTCTGGCGTGTCGGCGAATTCAGGCCATGTGGCTTGCGCAGCATTGCGGAATTCCTGCAAGTCCGCCGGGGCCCACTGGGACAATGTCACACCATCAGCGCGCAGCTGAGCGGCAGCCTCGGCGTTCTTCTTCTCAAACGTCAAAGCGGTACGCAGCGCCAGTGCTTCCATGGCCACTTTCATGATCTTCTGGTGATGCGCAGGCATCGCGTCAAAGACTTCTTTGTTACAGGCCAAGTGGTCAGACGGCATGGAGTGAAAGCCAGGAAAGTTGGCGTATTTCACGATGTCATACAGACCCAGACCCACGTTGTTGGCCAGGCCCGATGCGTCCGCACCGTCGATGATGCCGGTTTCCAACGCGGTGAAGATCTCGGTGAAGTCCATCACGATAGGCTTGGCGCCAAGCTTTTCAAAAATCTTCGTTTCCATGCCGGGGGGCGAGCGGAATTTCCAGTCTTTGAAGTCTGCGACTTTCTCGATTGGTTTGGAGGACGCGAAGGATTCCTGGCCATAAACCCACCAGCCGATCAGCTCCATTCCGTATTTGTTGTATAAAGGTGCGGCAGCTTCGCGGCCACCGCCGAAGTACAGCCAGCTTAGCTGTTGATACGGTGTTTCATAGCCACCCATGATGTCGCCCACGAACTGAAACGCCGCGTTCTTACCGGTTTGGTACCCACCACCGGTCATGTCGCAATCCAGAATGCCTGTTGACGCGGCATCAAACGTTTCCACCGACTTCACAACGGACGAGGAATAGAACATCTCGATGTTGATTTCGCCATTGGACATATCCATCACGTCCTGAATGTACTGACCGGCCAATTTGCCAGAAACAGTTTCAGGTGCGTAGTGCGTTTGGATCCGCAAGGTCGTGGATTGGGCCTGCGCACCAACGGCGACAGTCAACGCCATGGCGGAAGCAGTGGCAGCCATAGCCACCTTCTTAAGAATTGTCATGTGTGTCCTCCCAGACGGTTTAGCGTGTCTTTGATATCGCGGGCTGACCCCGCGTGTGTGTTACGCTGATCAAGGGTAGGCTTAAGAAAGTCGTTTCATCAAGAAAAAAGTTGGAATTTCTGAAATTTCGTTATTTGATGGGAATAACGAAGTTTTGGGGCTGTTGATGGATCACGAAATCGATGTCTTTGCGGATCTACGGCGACGGCTGACCAGCGGCGAATTTGCCTATGGTGCGAAGCTGCGTGCGGACAACCTACGTAAGGATTATGGCTGTGCGGCCAGTACAATACGTGAAACTTTGCTGCGATTGTCCGCCTTGGGATTGGTCGAATTTCAAGAACAACGCGGCTTTCGGATGCCAGGCTATTCGCTGGAAAGGCAGCACGATATGACCATGATGCGAATCATGTTGGAATCCGAGGGCGCGTGCTTGTCCGTGCAAAATGGGGGTGTCGATTGGGAATCGCGCCTAACAGCGGCGCATCACAAGCTTAGCCATATCGAAAGCCGGATGAGCGCGCTGGGCATGGTCGATGATCTGCCGCGGCTTTGGAGCGAAGCGGAATTGGAATTCCACCAAACGTTAATTTCGGCCAGCGGCTCTCCTGTTTTGATCGAGCTGCATCTGAACGTCTACAACCGTTATCGCCAAATCAAGGTGGAAGCCGACAAAGAACTAACCGCGCTGGCGGACAATATCAAAGAGCACCAAAACATATTAGATGCCGCGATTGAGGGAGACCCCGATCTGTTGCGCCGGCGGATCTATGAACATTTCAAACGCCATTTAAAACCGGATGCATCACCCGGCGTTTTGCGGCTGGCGGTCTAGGTCCGAATGCGTTTTGTGGTTCGAAATTGGAAGTCAGATGGGCCGTTTGGGCAGATCGTCGTCGATATAGACTTGGATGATCTCGTCAAAATCGCGTTCGGCTTGAAACCCCAAAGCCAACGCGCGTTCGGGCGCAAAGTCGCGCGGCCAATTGTGCACGATTTTGGCAATCGCATCGTCGGGTTGCAGTTTGATTCGGTCCACAGCCGCTTGTCCCGCAGCGCGGCGCAACGCCTCGATTTGTTCGGCCACAGTGCAGGAAAAGCCCGGCATGTTCAGCGCGCGGCGCCCGTCCAACCGGTCCGTGTCCAATGTGGCCGCGTGGGTCAAAAACTGTGCCGCCGCGCGTGGACTGGCATGCCAATGGCGCACTGTGTCGGCCACCGGCAAGATCGCGTCCATCCCATTCAACGGCTCGCGAATGATGCCGGAAAAGAAGCTGGACGCCGCCAGATTGGCTTTGCCGGGACGCACACAGATGGTGGGCAGGCGGATCGAGATACCGTCGATATACCCCTTGCGCGCGAAATCACTGATCATTTGTTCGCAAATCGACTTTTGCGCCCCATAGCTGGTTTGCGGCGCGCTCAGGAATTCGTCATCTATTTTGTCAGGGAAGGGCCCGCCAAAGACGGCAATCGACGACGTGAACACAAGGCGCGGCACATAAGCGCCGTCACTTGTTTGGTGCGCGGCGCGCAAACCTTCAAGCAAGGTCCACGTGGGCATCATGTTGGTTTGCCAACCTTTTTCAAAATCCGTTTCTGCCTCGCCGGAAACAATCGAGGCCAGATGAAAGATCACATCATATTTGGCCGCTGCCATCGCTTGCACAGCTTTGGTGTCCGTCAGCGTGCCGGTGATGCGCTGCGCTGCGGGCGCGCCGTTTGGGGGGAAGCTCATATCAAACAGGGTGACATCCAGCGCGCCGTGCCCGTCCAGGCCGTGGTCCGCCAACCGATGTGCCAGTTTTTGGCCGACCATTCCGCCGCCGCCGAGTATCAAGATTTTGGTCATGAAACGCTCCTGTGTGATAGGGCCAAGATATGGAACCCAGATGTCGCGTCAACGCGACTTTGAAAGGAAGAGAGAATGACAACACCACGGCTTGCGGGCAAACGCGCGCTTGTGACAGCGGCGGGGCAGGGCATTGGGCGCGCTTCGGCGCTGTTGATGGCAGCAGAAGGGGCTGAGGTCTTCGCAACAGATGTAAATGAAGCTGCGGTGTCGGAATTGGCGGAAGTTGATGGAATCACAGCGTTTGCCATGGATGTTCGCAATGACGCCGCGGTGCGTGAAGGTGTTGCACGCGCCAACCCGGATGCGTTGTTCAATTGTGCGGGATTTGTGCATCATGGATCGGTCTTGGAAGCCTCGGATGAAGATTGGGAGTTCGCGTTCGATCTGAATGTGACGTCGATGCTGCGCACCATGCGCGCCGTTTTGCCGGGGATGTTAGACCGGGGGTCTGGGTCAATTGTGAACATGTCCTCGGCCTGTTCGTCGATCATTGGCGCGCCGAACCGGTTTATCTACGGGACCACGAAGGCGGCGGTGATTGGGATGACGAAATCCGTGGCGGTGGATTTCATAAAGCAAGGCATTCGGTGCAATTGCATTTGTCCAGGCACGGTGGAAAGCCCCAGTTGGCACGACCGTGTGAAGGCTTTGGGGGAAAAGATGGGGTCCTATGAGGCTGCGCTGGAGGCATTTGTCGCACGCCAGCCTATGGGACGTGTGGCACGGGCCGAAGAGATTGCCGAGCTGGTGGTCTATTTGGCCAGTGATGCGTCAGGCTTTACCACAGGTCAGCCCCATGTCATTGACGGCGGGTGGTCTGGTTAAGTCCGGCCCCTCCGGGGGGAGTTTATTTTGCAAAGTGAAGCGGCGGATCGCGCGCTGGAAGAAGGAAAGATCTGAATGGTCGATAAACCGCAATTGCGTTCTCAGAAATGGTTCAACAATCCAGATAATCTGGAGATGACGGCGTTGTATTTGGAACGTTATTTGAATTTCGGATTGACGCGGGAAGAGTTGCAATCGGGCAAGCCGATTATTGCGATTGCGCAGACGGGCAGTGATTTGAGCCCTTGCAACCGGCATCACATTGAACTGACCAAGCGGGTGCGTGACGGAATTATTGCGGCCGGCGGCACGGCGATTGAGGTGCCGGTGCATCCTATTCAAGAGACAGGCAAGCGCCCGACGGCGATGTTGGATCGCAACTTGGCGTATTTGTCTTTGGTTGAGACTTTGTATGGCTATCCGTTGGACGGTGTTGTGCTGAATATTGGGTGTGACAAGACCACACCGGCTTTGTTGATGGCTGCAGCGACGGTGAATATTCCGGCGATTGCTTTGTCGGTTGGGCCGATGTTGAACGGTTGGTGGAAGGGTGAGCGCGCCGGATCTGGCACGGTGATTTGGAAAGCGCGTGAGATGGTTGCGGCCGGTGAGATTGATGAGAACGAGTTCATCGAGATTGCAGCGGCTTCGGCGCCATCTGTGGGGTATTGCAATACCATGGGTACAGCTACGACGATGAATTCCTTGGCGGAGGCTTTGGGGATGCAATTGCCGGGAAGTGCTGCGATTCCAGCGCCTTATCGGGAGCGTGGACAGATTTCGTATGAGACTGGCAAGCGGATTGTTGAAATGGTGCATGAAGATTTGCGACCCACGGATATTATGACGCGCGCGGCGTTCGAGAACGCGATTGTAATCAACTCGGCGATTGGCGGGTCGACCAATGCGCCGATACATTTGAACGGAATTGCGCGGCATTTGGGCGTGCCATTGGACAATGATGATTGGCAGGCCATAGGGCATCAGGTGCCGTTGATCGTAAATTTGCAACCGGCGGGCAAATATTTGGGTGAGGACTATCAGCAGGCAGGCGGGGTGCCAGCAGTGGTGGGCGAACTGATTGCAGCGGATCTTTTGCCGCATCCCGGTCAAGTGACGGCGAATGGCAAGTCAATCGGGGAGAATTGTGGAGATCGCCGCAGTTTGAATGAGGATGTGATCACGACTGTGGCAGCACCTTTGGTGGCGGCTGCGGGGTTTGTGAATTTCAGCGGCAACTTGTTTGACAGCGCTATTATGAAGACCTCGGTCATTTCGGAAGAGTTTCGCAATCGTTATTTGTCGAACCCGGATGATCCTGATGCATTTGAGGGGCGCGCCGTTGTGTTTGATGGGCCAGAGGATTTTCATCATCGGATTGATGATCCTGCGGAGAACATCGATGAAAATTGCGTTTTGTTTATGCGCGGTGCCGGGCCTGTCGGATATCCTGGCGGGGCTGAGGTCGTGAATATGCGCGCGCCGAGTTATCTGTTGCAAAAGGGAATTTCGGCCCTGCCGTGTATTGGCGATGGGCGGCAATCCGGCACGTCGGGCAGCCCATCTATTTTGAATGCTTCGCCTGAGGCGGCGACAGGGGGTGGTTTGGCCTTGTTGCGCACCGGCGACCGTGTTCGGATTGATTTGGGTAAATGTCGTGCGGATATGCTGGTGCCTGTTGAGGACTTGGCAGAGCGGGCGCGGCAGTTAGAGGCCGCTGGTGGTTATGATCACCCAGCAAGCCAGTCCCCGTGGCAAGAGATTTTCCGGGACCGGGTGGGCCGGTTTGATGAGGGCATGACCTTGCGCGGTGCAGAGGCCTATCGCGATATATCTCGCAAAGGACTGCCGCGGGACAATCACTGAATTTGGATGGATTTGGGTGCGTTGAAACGCATTCTGTGCACGCAACGCTTTTGTGTGTTTGAGGAAAGGGAATAAGATATGAAATTGGTACGGTACGGGGATGTTGGGGCTGAAAAGCCCGGTATGATGGACGGTGATGTGTTGCGCGATTTAAGCGCGCATGTTGATGATATCACGGGGGCAGTGCTGGATGATGCCAGTTTGGATCGGCTGCGCGCGTTAGATCCGGCGAGCCTGCCTGCGGTTGAAGGGTCGCCACGCATGGGATCTTGTGTGGCGGGATTTTCAAAGTTCATGTGCATTGGCTTAAACTTTAAGGATCATGCAGATGAGATGGGATTGGACTATCCCGAGCATCCGATTTTGTTCATGAAAGCAAACTCTGCGATAGGTGGTCCCAATGATGACATCGTGATGCCGCGCGGCTCTGAGACGACCGATTGGGAGGTCGAGCTGGGCGTCGTGATCGGCAAGGCGGCGAAATATGTCAGTGAAGACGATGCTTTAGACTATGTGGCCGGATATTGCGTGTGCAATGACGTGTCCGAACGGCACTTTCAGAACAATCTAACCGGGCAATGGACGAAGGGCAAAAGCTGCGACACGTTTGGGCCGATGGGGCCTTGGCTTGTGACGCGCGACGAGGTCGCGGATCCGCACAATTTGGACATGCGTCTTGACGTGAATGGGACGCGGATGCAGACGGGCAACACGTCCACGATGATTTTCACTGTGCGTCAGATCATCAGCCATCTTAGCCAGATGTTTACGTTGCATCCGGGCGATGTGATTTCGACGGGAACGCCGCCCGGTGTGGGGGGCGGTATGAAGCCGCCTGTGTTCCTTAAGGCAGGCGATGTGGTTGAGTTGGAAATTCAAGGGCTGGGGCGTCAACGTCAGAGTGTGCGTGCAGATGACTGACCCTGTATTGTTGATTGGCGATGTTACGGCTCCGATGCGCACCCGTTTGGGTGAACATTTTGAGCTGCATTTTCGCGAGGAAATTGAAGATCTTACGGCTTGGCTTGCAGACACAGGCCCGCACGTGCGCCAGGTGTTGACCAATGGCCATTACGGGGTTCCACCAGAGATTTTGGATCATTTGCCGAACTTGAAAATGGTGTCCTGTTACGGTGTGGGATATGACAATATCGATACGACGACCTGTGTGTCGCGGGGTATTGTGGTCAGTCACACGCCGGATGTTTTGAACGCCGAGGTCGCGACGACGGCGATTATGTTGATGATGGCGTGTTACCGCGAGATTTTGCACGATGATGCCTGGGCGCGCAGTGGCGATTGGGCGCGTAAAGGCAATGCGCCGCTCACGCGATCTGTGGACAACCAAACCATTGGGATTTTGGGCATGGGGCGGATTGGGCAGGAAATTGCCCGCAAGTTGGCGCCTTGGAATCCGGAAATTTTATACCATACACGCACGCCGAAAGACGTCAGTTTCGAACATGTCCCGGATCTGATCGAGATGGCGCGGCGCAGTGATACTTTGATCGTGATCACGCCCGGCGGGGCTGCGACGCGGCATTTGGTGGATGCTTTGGTGCTGGATGCGTTGGGGCCCAAGGGCACGTTGATCAATGTTTCACGCGGGACTGTGGTCGATGAAGAGGCCCTGATTGCTGCGATGAAAGCGGGGCGTTTGGGCTGGGCTGGATTGGATGTGTTTGAGGATGAACCAAATATTCCGCCTGCCTTGGCGGCCATGTCCAACACCGTTTTGTTGCCCCATGTCGGGTCCGGCACGATAGAAACGCGCGCAGCGATGGGCAACTTGGCGGTCGAAAATCTGGTGCAGTTTCAAAAGGACGGGACTGTGGTGACCCCGGTCCCCGAGTGTCGCTAAGCCAAATCACGTCGGTCACGGCCCGGCTGTTCGCGGTGCCGTTGGACGAGGTGTTGGTGGATGCAAAGCACGGGGATCACAGCCATTTTCATCTGATCACCGCGACTGTGACCTTGGCAGATGGGCGCGCAGGCACGGGTTACACCTATAATGGTGGGCGCGGGGGACATGCGACGGCGGCCATGATCACGCATGATCTGGCCCCGTTTTTGCTGGGCCAAGACGCGCATGACGTGGAAGCTCTGTATGAGGCGATGGGCTGGCATGTGCACTACGTGGGGCGTGGTGGAATTGCGAGCTTTGCGATCTCGGCTGTGGATATTGCGCTGTGGGATTTGCGCGGCCAAGTGACCGGTCAATCGTTGGTTCAGATGGCTGGCGGTGCTGCGGATCGATGTTTGGCCTATGGCGGGGGCATTGATCTGGCATTTCCGCTGCCCAAACTTTTGAACCACGTGCAGGGATACTTGGATCAAGGTCTGCGCGGCGTTAAAATCAAAGTGGGCCAGCCCAATTTGGCCGACGATATCGCGCGCATCAAAGCTGTGCGCAAACATATCGGACCTGACGTGGCCTTTGCGATTGATGCCAATTACTCAATGAGTCGGGACCAGGCGATTGCATTGGGGCAAGCGGTGCAAGATCAGGACCTTATGTGGTTCGAAGAGCCGATAATTCCAGACGATTATGCGGGCTATCAAGTTGTCGCCCAAGCCACGGGGCTGCCTGTGGCCCAAGGCGAAAACTTGCACATTATCCATGAATTTGAGATGGCGCTGGACCAAAGCGGGTTGAGTTACATCCAGCCTGACGCGTCCAATTGCGGCGGCGTCACAGGCTGGTTGCAGGTGGCCGAGATTGCCAAACAGGCCAGCGTGCCCACCTGCAGTCACGGCATGCAGGAATTGCACGTGTCTTTGTTGTCCGGCATTGGCGGCGCTGGCTGGCTGGAGGTTCACTCTTTTCCGATTGATCGCTACACAATCCGTCCGCTGGTCATTGAGCAAGGCAAAGCCGTTGCGCCGGATTGCCCTGGGATTGGTGTGACTTTCCGTTGGGATATGTTGCGCCGTTTTGAACTCTTTAGTTGACGCATGCGCTTAGCTGCGCCCTTGGCGAAACAACAATGGCCCCGTTTGCGGCCCCAGGGCTTTTGATGGGGGCGTCTATTTTTGCATTGGCAATTATTGGTCGCCGTCACAGGCGCCGCTAATTCGAGCAAAATTCGCAAGATCTCCGTGTAAGTAAATCTTGTATTTTCGCAAAATTCGGAAAAACTGATCCTGAATGCGTCGCAGGAGCAGAGAATGACAGTGCCGACCCCAAACTTGGCGTGCGCCCCAAAGGTTAAAGCTTTCCTTGATCCGGGCTCGCATACGATATCCTATGTTGTGCAGGATCCTGCGTCAAACGCGTGTGCGATCGTCGATGCGGTTATGGAATTTGACCAGGCGGCCGGTCGGCTGACCTATGATTGTGCCGACGCAATGATCGCCTATATCCAAAGTAATAACTTGGATTTACAATGGATTATCGAAACCCATGTGCATGCGGACCATTTGTCGGGCGCCCCCTATATTCAACAACAACTGGGCGGACAGATTGGCATTGGCGAGCACATCGTCACAGTCCAAGACACCTTCGGTAAGATCTTCAACGAGGGGACGGAATTTCAGCGCGATGGCTCGCAGTTTGATCGCTTGTTCCGCGATATGGACAGGTATCAGATCGGCACCATGCCGTGCCACGTGCTGCACACGCCCGGACATACGCCCGCGTGCAATGTGCATATCATGGGCGATGCGGCGTTCGCGGGGGATACGTTGTTTATGCCGGATGGCGGCTCGGCGCGTGCGGATTTTCCGGGCGGCGATGCGGGCGAACTTTACGACAGCATCACCCGGGTTCTGAGTCTGCCAGATAATATGCGGCTGTTTGTGTGCCATGATTATGGACCTGGCGGGCGTGAAATTGCGTGGGAAACGACGATTGGCGCCGAGCGAACGGCCAATATTCACGTGGGCGAAGGTCAGACGCGCGAAGATTTCATAGCCATGCGCGAGGCGCGGGATGCGACGCTGAAGGTACCGGGCCTGATCATTCCATCGCTGCAAGTGAATATGCGGGCAGGGACGGTTCCGACCGATCAGGACGGCAATATGGCCCTGAAGATACCTGTAAATAAACTTTAGTTTGTTAAGGTCGGGTCCGGCGCGGGAGGGTCGCGGTGGGCCTGGCGGACAAGTTCGGCAACTTTGTGCAGTGGTGCGCTGATGGGGCTGGATTTGCGCCAGATCAAGCCAATGTCGCGTTTCGGCTCGGGCGCGTCAAAGGCGGCAACAGACACTTTGGCTGAACGTGTTTCAACGGGCAGGGCCATCTCTGGCACCAAAGTCACGCCGATGCCCGAGCTGACCAGTTGCACCAGCGTGGACAGGGATGACCCTTCCAACATTTCCCGGGGCAGCGCGTTTTGCATATTGCAGAATGCTAAGGCTTGATCGCGGAAACAATGGCCTTCTTCCAACAATAACAGCCGCATGTCGCGCAACCGCTCTGGGCTGGGAACTGGGCTTTCGCGATCTGCATAGGGGCGTACCAGTATGAAGTTTTCCGAAAACAGAGGGACTTCTTCGAAGCTGGGTTCGGAAATCGGCAACGCGACAATCGCAGCATCCAAGCGGCCTTCGCGCAACTCGTGGATCAACGTTTGGGTCTGAGTTTCCCGCAGATGCAGGTCCAGATCGGGATAGGTGTGGCTCAAAAGTCCAATCACGCGCGGCAACAGATAAGGTGCGATGGTCGGAATCACACCAAGGCGCAGCCGTCCCGTCAAATGATCGCCAGGCGCGCGGGCCAGATCGCCCAGCTCGTCCACACTGCGCAAGATATCGCGCACGCGTTTGGCAAATTCCTCGCCCAATCCGGTCAGCGCAATCGCGCGCGCGCGTCGTTCGACCAAGGCTGCGCCCAGTTCGTTTTCAAGCTCTTTAATTTGCATCGACAAAGCAGGTTGTGAAATCGCCGAGGCATCAGCCGCGCGCCCGAAATGCTGGTGGCGGGCCAACGCATCGAAGTAGCGCAGCTGTTTGAGGGTGAAATTTTTCATAAATATAACTTATCGTGACGATCAATTATTCCAACTTAACCTAATGACGCACCCTTGCTAGAACTCTTCTAAAGTCACCCTGAGGATTCGCCCTGGGCGCTATCCTAGCTTCGCGACCAAAAATAAATATCAGATGGAGAGAATGACACTATGGATGGATCACCCGTCAACAAATGCCCAGTTTTGGGCGGTGCGCATAACCACAAATCCGCCAGTACGGCCAACCAGCATTGGTGGCCCAACCAGCTGAACCTGAAGGTATTGCACCAGAACCCCGATATCGGGGATCCGATGGACGACGGGTTTGACTACGCCGAGGCGTTCAAGGGCTTGGATTTGGACGCGGTCAAAGCAGATCTGACCGCCTTGATGACCGACAGCCAAGACTGGTGGCCTGCGGATTATGGACATTATGGCCCGTTCTTCATCCGTATGGCGTGGCACAGTGCCGGCACGTACCGCATTCAAGACGGGCGCGGTGGGGCGGGCTCGGGCTCGCAACGGTTTGCGCCGCTGAATTCCTGGCCAGATAACGGAAATTTGGACAAAGCGCGCCGGTTGCTGTGGCCGATCAAACAAAAATATGGCCGCGCGCTAAGCTGGGCCGATCTTATGATCCTGACCGGTAACGTGGCAATCGAATCCATGGGCGGTAAGACATTTGGTTTTGCCGGTGGGCGCGAAGATATTTGGGAACCCGAAGAAGATATCTATTGGGGCCCCGAAACCGAATGGTTGGCCGCGTCTGACACCGAAGGAAGTCGCTATTCCGGCAAACGCGATCTGGAAAACCCGCTGGGCGCAGTCCAGATGGGCCTGATCTATGTGAACCCCGAAGGTCCTGATGGCAATCCCGATCCCAATGCGTCGGCCTATGACATCCGCGACACGTTTGCGCGGATGGCGATGAATGACGAAGAAACTGTGGCTTTGGTCGCGGGCGGGCACACATTTGGCAAGGCGCATGGCAATGGCGATGCCGCCCATGTAGGCCCCGAACCCGAAGGTGCGCCGCTTGAGGCCATGGGCTTGGGTTGGTTGTCCTCGCATGCTTCGGGCAAAGGTGTCGATACGATCACATCCGGCATCGAAGGCCCGTGGACGTCCAATCCGATCAAATGGGACAATGGCTATTTCGATGTGCTGTTCGGCTATGATTGGCAGCTGACCAAATCGCCTGCGGGCGCAAATATTTGGGAAGCCAAGGATTTGAAATCCGATGACCACGCACCCGAGGTCGATGGATCTGACAAGCCGGTCAAGCTGATGATGACCACTGCAGACATGGCGATGCGGATGGATCCAGATTACGAAAAGATCTCGCGCCGGTTCCATGAAAACCCAGATGAATTCGCGGATGCCTTTGCGCGCGCGTGGTTTAAGCTGACGCACCGCGACATGGGGCCAATTGACCGCTATTTGGGCGCGGAAGTTCCCGACGAGGCGTTGATTTGGCAAGACCGTGTGCCTGTGGGCGCGACCTTGTCTGACGCGGATATCGCCAACCTGAAAGCGCAGATCCTCGCATCTGGTCTTTCCACATCTGAGCTGGTCAAAGCGGCTTGGGCGTCGGCGTCGACCTATCGTGGATCAGACAAACGGGGTGGTGCCAATGGCGCGCGTGTGCGTTTGGCGCCACAAAGCGGTTGGGCGGTAAATGACCCGGACGAGTTGGCTAAGGTTCTGAAAACGCTCGAGGGTATCCGGTCTTCCTTCACGGGCACGGTGTCCATGGCGGATTTGATTGTCTTGGGCGGAAGCGTCGCCGTCGAGGCCGCAGCGACCGCCGGTGGCTTCGATGTCGCGGTGCCGTTCACGTCGGGTCGTGGTGACGCGACGGATGAACAGACTGATGCGGATAGCTTTGCGGCACTGGAACCAGCGTCCGACGGGTTCCGCAACTACTTGGGCCACGGCCAACTGCGTGAGCCTGCGGAGTTGCTGGTAGATCGCGCTCAATTGCTGGGTCTCAGCGCGCCCGAGATGACCGTTCTGGTCGCAGGCCTTCGGGTTCTGGGCGTGACTGTCGGTGGTTCGGCGCATGGTGTGTTCACCGACAAGGTTGGCACGCTTAGCACCGATTTCTTCGCCACATTG
>JBGCEM010000133.1:0-16849 GCA_045106335.1 Paracoccaceae bacterium
CTTTGGATCAGCATCTATCGCCAAGGCTTTGGTGTCGCCTTCTTTATCTGGTTACTGATCGGAGTATTTGGCTTCGGCGTTACCGGGGTTTGGCTTGGTATTGCTTTGGCGGTCAGCACTGGGTGGATCATCGCGTTGGTCTTGGCGGCCCGTGTAGCAAGGCGCGAAATCGGTGGATTGCGCTTGGGACCAGTTTCTTAAAGCAAAAAGCCACTTGCGATGCGGTCACGCTTCGGGCTGCACAGGCGCGATTGCCACCCAAAAAAACCTGTCCAGCCATCAAGAAAAAGGGCGCCACACGGGCGCCCCAATTTGCTTATTGATCTAAGAAAGATCGAAGTTTGCGGCTTCGGCTTGGGTGTTTCAATTTGCGCAGCGCCTTGGCTTCGATCTGCCGGATCCGTTCGCGCGTCACACTGAACTGTTGCCCGACCTCTTCCAAGGTGTGGTCGGTATTCATCCCAATGCCAAATCGCATCCGCAAGACACGCTCTTCGCGCGGCGTTAATGACGCCAGAACGCGGGTCGTTGTTTCCTTTAGATTTTCCTGGATCGCACTGTCCAAAGGCAAAACGGCGTTCTTATCTTCGATGAAATCGCCCAGTTGGCTATCTTCTTCGTCCCCAATCGGCGTTTCCAGGGAAATCGGCTCTTTGGCGATTTTCATCACCTTGCGCACTTTTTCCAAAGGCATTTGCAGTTTCTCTGCCAATTCTTCGGGGGTCGGTTCGCGGCCAATTTCGTGCAACATTTGGCGGCCGGTGCGCACCAACTTGTTGATCGTTTCGATCATATGCACTGGAATTCGGATGGTGCGGGCCTGGTCGGCAATCGAACGTGTGATCGCCTGACGGATCCACCAAGTCGCGTAGGTGCTAAATTTGTAGCCGCGACGATACTCGAATTTATCGACGGCCTTCATCAAACCGATGTTCCCTTCCTGAATAAGATCCAGGAATTGAAGCCCACGATTCGTGTATTTCTTCGCAATCGAAATCACCAAGCGCAGATTGGCTTCAACCATTTCCTTCTTGGCCTGGCGGGCTTCTTTTTCACCCTTTTGCACTTGATTAACGATGCGGCGGAATTCAGGGATATCCAGGCCGACATATTGACCCACCTGCGCCATATCTGCGCGCAATTCCTCAACTTTATCCGTCGAGCGTTCGATAAACATCTGCCAACCGCGGCCGACTTTTTCGCCCATTTCACCAAGCCAGTTCGGATCCAGCTCGCGTCCGCGGTAGGCATCGATAAATTCACGGCGGTTGATGCGGGCTTGGTCGGCCAGTTTGACCATAGAACTGTCGATCTGCATGATCCGGCGGTTAATGCCATAAAGCTGGTCGATCAGCGCTTCGATCCGATTGTTGTGCAGGTGTAGTTCGTTCACCAGGTCTACGATTTCTTGACGCAGGGTCTGATAGCGGTTTTCCTGACCCTTGGTGAAACTGTCATCTTCGTTCAAAGTCGCGCTAATGCGGTTGTCTTGCATTTCGCTCAAGTCAGCATAATCCGCGGCAATACGGTCAAGCATTTCAAGGACTTGAGGCTTTAGCGCGGCCTCCATCGCGGCCAGTGACATGTTGGCCTGTTCATCTTCATCGTCATCATCGTCTTTGACAATTGGATTGCCATCGGCGTCCAGCTCTTCTGCCTCAGCCGTTTCTTTTTCGGCAGGCGCCACAGCACCTGCGGCATCGATGACAGGTTCTTCGACTTCCCCGTCTTCGCCCATTTGATTGCCAAATGTTGCTTCAAGATCGATCACATCGCGCAACAAAATGTCTTCGGCCAAAAGTTCGTCGCGCCAAATCGTAATCGCCTGGAAGGTCAGAGGGCTCTCACAGAGCCCCATAATCATCGTCTTACGACCAGCTTCAATGCGTTTGGCGATGGCAATTTCGCCCTCGCGGCTCAGCAATTCGACTGAGCCCATTTCCCGCAGATACATGCGCACAGGATCGTCCGTGCGGTCCAGCTTTTCTTGGCCCGTCGAGCCCAACGTCAGATCACGTGTGCCTTCCGTCGTGACAACATCTGTGCTGCCTTTGGCCTCTTCTTCTTCGGCCTCTTCATCTTCGATAATATTGATGCCCATTTCAGACAGCATCGACATGACGTCTTCGATTTGTTCAGACGACACCTGATCCGGCGGCAGCACGGTATTGAGCTGGTCGTAGGTAATGTAGCCCTTATCGCGGGCCTCACCGATCATCTTTTTGACCGCCGTTTGGCTCATATCCAGCGAGTGATCTTGATCCTGGTCGTCGTTCTTCGTTTCGTCGTTGTCTTTGGCAGCCATCAAGCTCTCCTCGTGCGCGGTGAGGTCTATCTTATGATTCGGTCGTACGAATCATTCACTGATTCGGGTGATTCGGAAACCCGTTTACCTTGAAAAGATCAAGAATACATAACTGGTGTTGAATTAACGTCCCGGTTTGGAAAAGCGAATCGTGTCCAGAAGGGCATCAAAAGACTTGCGTTCATTGCGATTGATCGAGGCCCCGTTCTCACCCGTGTCATATTCTGCGGTGTCTTCATGTCCCGCACCTTTGGCTTTTTCCAACGCGTCCGCAGCCTGTGCCAAACGCCATGTCAAAGCCTCTTCGTCGCTCTTTACCAAGTCTTCTTGCGCCTCTGCGATCTCTGCTTCTAGTCCGCGCGCTGCCGATAACTTGGCCAGTTCTTCGGCCACGGTCAAGCGTGCGAGATCCGGATCACCGGGTTTGCGGATGCATGGCACCACGCAAAGATGGGCGCTGGACAGGAAGCTTTCAAGGGTATCGCGCCCAATTTCCTGAGCAATCGCATCGTGCATCGTTGTCCCTGCAGACACATTGCGCAACATAGCATCACGCACCCGCGCGGATTGCAAATTGGCACAGGCCAAGCCTTCTAACCCGGCTTCAAACTCTGGCGCAATTTCGGGACAACTCAGAACAGCACCCAAAATCACCGCCTCACGCAAATGTTCGGCGACCTGATCTGGCCCAGAAACAAGGACAGAGGCCCGCGTGCTGGCATGTGCGGGCGGCGGTGCCCGCCAATCGCGGCGGCCTTTCAGGGGCGTTCGCGTTTGTGCTACAGGGCGAAACAGCTTCCAGCGCAAGTCTTTGATTTCTTGCCCATAATGTTGGCGAATAGAGGGATCTTTGATCAGTTTGATCTTGTCACGCAGGGCTTTGTCTAGGGCAGCTTTGCGTTCAGGACTGTCGAACGATTTGCCTTCAACTTCACGACGCCACAGCAATTGCACCATGGGCAGCGCGCCCTCTAGGATCTTTTGAACCGCCCCCGGCCCACCGCTGCGCAGCAGATCATCGGGGTCTTGTCCATCGGGCATAATCGCAAAGCGCAAGGATTTTCCGGCCTCAAGCAATGGCAGCGATACATCGATCAAACGCAAAGCCGCGCGCAATCCCGCCGTGTCACCATCCAATGCAATGATCGGCTCATCCGCGATGCGCCACATCATCGCTAATTGGTGTTCTGTCACCGCCGTCCCCAAAGGCGCAACTGCCGCGCCGAAACCAGCTTCGGCCAACGCGATTACGTCCATATACCCTTCGGCAACAATCAGCGGTTTGCCCTTGCCAGCGGCCTCGCGCGCCGGGCCGTGATTGTAAAGGCTGCGGCCTTTGTCAAACAGCTCTGTTTCGGGCGAATTCAGATATTTGGCCGCGTCATTTGGGTCCATCGCACGCCCCCCAAACGCCGTGCAGCGCCCACGCGCATCACGGATTGGGAACATGATGCGCCCACGAAACGTGTCGTATGGCTTGCCGCCCTTTTGGCTGGGTTTGGCCAAGCCTGCGCCCAAGATCAGATCGTCTTCGACCCCTTTGCCCTTCAGCGCATCCCACAAGCCTTGCCACGCATCGGGCGCAAACCCGATATCCCAGCGCGCGCGCGCCTCTTGGGCCAATCCACGCCGATCCAGATAGTCGCGCGCCGCTGTTCCTGCAGCGGTCTGCAACTGCATTTGGAAATAGCGCACGGCCATTTCCATGATTTCGGCCAATTGCGTGCGCCGGTCTGCCTTTTGCTGCGCTTGCGGATCGCGTTTGGGCACCGGCATCCCAGCTTCGCCCGCCAGGATTTCGACGGCCTCCATAAATGTGACATTCTCGGTTTCGCGCACGAAGCTGATCGCGTCCCCTTTTGCGTGACATCCAAAGCAGTAATAGTACCCTTTGCGGTCATCCACATGAAAAGATGCGGTTTTTTCATGGTGAAACGGGCATGGCGCCCACAAATCGCCCTTACCTTGATTGGATTTGCGCGCGTCCCACATCACTTTGCGCCCGACAACCTGTGCCAGGCTCAGCCGTGTGCGTAATTCGTCCAAGAATCCCGGGGGCAAGCTCATAAGAGCAAACTATAGACAGAGGCCAAGAAACGAAACTAGTTCTTCACCGCGTTGGTCAACGCTTGCAATTGGTCCCAGTTTTGAACGCAGGCCGCTTTGGTATCACCCGCCAAGTTCACATTCCGCAAATCCCGCCGCTTGATGCCATAGACAAAGTCCACGACAGGGGTCAACGCGACATCCAAACTGTCTGACCAATCAGGATTTGCAGCACGTATGGTCGATGCAACATCCCGTTTGGGGACACGGTCCAGCCGCGCCTGTTGCACGGCCCCCATAACATCGGCTTGAAATTGGCATTGCCGCTCGATCTCGGCTTTGCTTGCCGCCATCGCGGGAAGCGCCGCAACAAAAGCCAGGGTGGTGAGGGTCCAAACGCGCATAAGACTGCTCCAGTTTAACAGGTTATGCCGAAAATAAGCCTTCCAAGCCAAATCACCAGACCAAACAGACCCAAATTTGGCTCAACTTCACGCGATCACATTAGGGCAAGAACAGTTTCAGCGCCTTCACTTAGATCATGGACCAAAGTTCCGGCCATCGAGCGAAACACGAAGATCAAAAAGTGATCAGGTCCGATACAACTGATGGAGGCCTGCATATGCCCCACAAGACTGCGTGCGGTTGAACCCAACGGAAAATGGTCCGCGCGCATGTCAATTGGCACCAAACGCGCCAAGACATCTGCCGCACCTTGACCGCGGAATTCCAGCCCAACCCATCCATCACTTTGATCGCTCACCGCCGCATAGTCAGACAATTTCGACGTCGCCTGCGGACCGACCAACATGATTTGACCGCGCCCGAACCAAAGCGCTTTTGCATGAGCACCAAACACAAACTCCCCGGTTTTCGGCATCTTTATTTTATGCGCTGTTTGCAAAATATCCGAAATCGCATTGGTTTGTCCCTTGAATGGCTGGATCAGCGTCATGCTGACCAAATCGGCCGCTGTAAGGTGCATTTTGCCAAAGTGAATGGGTAGCAGCCCTTCGAAAGCAGATTTTGCAACTAAATCAACCACGCACCCGCTCCCCGTCTGGATCAAACTGCACAGGATCGACAATCTCTACCAAGGTTTCGATATCGCGCACCGCATCGACCATGCGCATGACCTCACCAATCCGCGACGGACCACCTTTCACAAACCCCAACGCCACATAGCGTTCAAGCCCGGGCGACCACGCAACAGACGTCACATAGCCCTGCATATGCACCCGGTGCGCATCCGCCCCGTCGTTGTAAATATGCGCCCCCGCTGTCAGCATTTTGACAGGGCCAACGGCTTTCATCCCGACCATCTGTTCGCGGCCCGGATCGATCAGACCGGGACGTTGGTTCATGGTTTTACCGATGCAATCTTTGTGGGGTGACACCATCCGCGCCATGCCGATGTCAAACGCCGTCACCCGTCCGGTGATTTCCGCGTGCGTGATAAAGCCCTTTTCCAGACGCGCAACATTCAAGGCTTCAAGCCCGTAAGGCCCACCGCCCATCGCTTGGGCACGCTGCACCAAGACGTCAAACAAGCTCTCGCCAAAGCGCGCAGGCACGGCAATTTCATAGGCTTGCTCGCCGGAAAACGAGATCCGAAACAACCGCCCCGCAACCCCACCGACCGAGATGTCGCCGCACGCCATAAACGGGAAACGATCATTGTCGATGGGCTGGTCTAAAAGCCCGTTCAACAGATCCCGCACCTTTGGACCCGCTATCGAAAACTGCGCCCAATGCTCGGTCACAGAAGCAAGACGCACATCCCAAGACGGGTGCAGCGCTTGGCAAACGAAATCCAAATGCCGCATCACCTGTCCCGCCCCGGCGGTCGTCGTCGTCATCACATAATGCTGATCCGCCAGACACGCGGTGGTGCCATCATCCATCACATGGCCATCTTCGCGCAGCATCAATCCATACCGCACTCGGCCGGGCTTTAACGTCGACATCCGATTGGTATAGACGAAATCCAGTAACTTACCCGCATCGGGGCCTTGAATGTCGATCTTACCCAAAGATGACACATCGCACACACCCACGTTATGGCGAATGTAGTCCACCTCACGATCACAGCTTTGACGCCAGGTGGTCTCATGCGGGTGCGGATAATAGCTGGCGCGCCACCACAAACCAGCCGCGACCATCGGTGCACCCATCGCAACGCTGCGCGCATGCGAGGCCATTTTGCGTTCAGGCGCAAACCCCAGGCCCTGCCCACCAGCGCCCAAAGCGGCGATCGAAACCGGCACATAGGGCGGGCGATAGGTCGTCGTGCCTGTGTCCGGGATCCCCCGACCCGTGGCATCCGCAAGGACCGCAAGCGCTTGAATATTCGACGTCTTTCCCTGATCCGTGGCCATGCCTTGTGTGGTGTAGCGCTTCATATGCTCAACAGATCGGAAATTTTCAACCGCCGCTTGTTTGACATCCTTCACACTAACATCGTTCTGACAATCCAGCCACGCACGCCCCTTGCCAGGCACCGCCCAAAGCGAGCTCATCTCATACGGCGCGGCCTCAGCCTGCGGGATTTCAATTGCAAAATCCCGCCCCAGGACCTGCTTAACGGCCCGCACCCCGTCTCGCAGACAGCTCTGCGTGTCCATCACCCCGGCACACGCCCCCGCAGCAATCATCCCTGGAACAGAGCCCGAACGCGGCACAAAGGACGCGATCTCTTCACGCCACTCTGGCCGTCCGTTCATATGACAACTCAGATGCAGCGCCGGATTCCACCCCCCCGACACCGCAAGGCAATCCGTCGCAATGCGCTGCCGCCCCCCGCGATGCTGCACAGTGATCGATTCCAGCGCTTTGCGTCCCGAAGTTTGGCACACCACTGCACCTTTGAACATCAGCACGCCCTCAATATCAGCAGCGTCTGGACGACTGTCGATCACAGCGGCAACATGCACCCCAGCATCGCGCAAATCCCGTGCCGTCTGATGAGCACCTGTATTATTGGCAAAAACCGTCACGGACTTACCAGCACATACACCCCAACGGTTCAAATACGCCCGGACAGCCCCCGCCTGCATAATCCCCGGACGATCATTGTTTTGAAACGCAATTCCACGCTCATGCGCACCCGTTGCCAAAATCGCGCCTTGCGTCATAATCCGCCAAAATGTCTCCAGCGGCGCACCATCCCCCCGACGCGCGCGGTGCGCAGACACCTTTTCCAACGCGCCATAAACACCGCCATCATAGGCCCCTGTCACAGTCGTACGTGTCATAAGCCGCACATTTTGCAACGCCGACAACTCGTCTACAACAGTTTGAACCCAGTCGACCCCCAAGCGCGCATCAACGTAACTTGTCTCCGCCAAAAGCCGACCGCCCATACGTGCATCTTCATCGACCAAAATGACATCCGCACCCGCGCGACCCGCCGCCAAGGCCGCCATCAATCCCGTGGGACCCGCACCAATAATCAGCAAATCACAAAACAGAAATCCCCGGTCATATTTGTCAGAATTGGCAAGGCCGCTCAGGGCGCCCAGACCCGCAGCACGGCGGATCACAGGCTCATAGACACTTTCCCAAAAGCGGCGCGGCCACATGAACGTCTTGTAATAAAAGCCAGCCCCCAAAAACGGTGCGGCCAGATCATTCGCGCCTAACAGATCAAAACCCAAAGAAGGCCAACAGTTCTGACTGCGCGCCTTTAACCCCTGATAGATTTCCTGGACCGTCGCACGCACATTCGGCTCAGTTTGTGCACCAGACCCAATCGTCATAAGCGCGTTGGGCTCTTCACTGCCGGACGTATAAACACCACGCGGGCGGTGGTACTTAAACGAACGCGCCAGCAATTTCACATCATTGGCCAGCAAGGCGGATGCCAACGTATCCCCGGCAAACCCCTTATACCGATGCCCGTCAAAAGAAAAACCAATTGGCGCGTCCCGGTCGATATGTCCCTTTCCAGGAACCCTCACGACGCACCTTCAGCAAACTGAACCGAGCGAATTTCATGCGAACTCATATGCCGCTCAACAACCAGCCAAGCTCCGCAACCAGCGTCATGATACCACAGCTCGCACCCCCACCCAGCAGGGTTATCACGCAGATGCACATACGCATCCCACACCTCTGGATCCTCTTCTGGCGAAGGCCGTGTCAACGACACCGCAGCCCCCTGGTAATAAAACTCACGGCGGTCCCGCAGACCACACTGCGGACATTCAATACGCATAGATCACACCAACTAAGACAAAAACAGCCGCTTCACTTAGCCCAAAAAACTCCCGCCGGAGGCATCCCATGCCGCATCCCCTCAATGAAGATTGTGCTGAGACCCGCTGGCCTCTTCATCCATCAGTCCAATACCGGTGCGAAACCGATCCAAGCGAAACCCCGTCGCGTTGGGATGATACTGCCCCGTTGCCAGCAAATGCGCCATCACATGCCCGCCTGCAGGAACAGCCTTAAAACCGCCATAACACCACCCGCACGATACGTAGAGCCCATCAATATGGGTGCGATCAATGATGGGCGAGCCGTCAGGCGACATATCCATAACACCCCCCCAACTGCGTAACATCCGCGCTTTTCCAATCATCGGCATTAACGTCATCGCCGCCTCAGCCACATGCTCCACCAAAGCCAAATTCCCCCGCGCCGCATAGGATGCATACATGTCTAAATCACCGCCAAAGACCAACCCGCCCTTGTCGGACTGGCTGATGTAAAAGTGCCCCATTCCATATGAAATAACTGTATCAATACAAGGCTTTAGACCTTCCGTGACAAAGGCTTGCAACACGTGACTTTCTACCGGCAGCTGCATCCCTGCCATCGCCGCCAGATCACTAGAGCGCCCGGCCCCCATCATCGCGACTTTCTTCGCTCTGATCGCGCCCCGCGTCGTTTGCACACCGCGCACGGCACCATTTACTATGTCAATACCAGTGACTTCGCATTGCTGGATTAGATCCACACCGCGGCTGTCGGCCCCCCGCGCATAGCCCCAAGCCACAGCATCATGGCGCGCCGTTCCCCCCCGTTTGTGCAGCAAGCCGCCAAAAATCGGAAACCTTGTCTGCTCGTAGTCCAAATATGGAACAAAGCGCCGTAATTGCTTAACAGAAAGGAGGTCAGCATCATCCCCTTGGCTGCGGATCATATTTCCGCGCCGCACAAACGCATCGCGCTGCCCATCAGAATGCGCCAACATCAACGTGCCGCGTTGCGAGTGCATGACGTTATAGTTCAGATCCGCTTCCAGCCCTTCCCACAGCTTGAGCGAATGGGAATAAAACTCTGAATTTCCGGGTAGCATGTAATTTGCGCGCACAATTGTGGTATTGCGCCCAACATTTCCGCCCCCGATATAGCCTTTATCCAGAACAGCGACATTGGTTATACCGTGTTGTGAGGCAAGGTAGTGCGCGCATGCCAACCCATGTCCGCCTCCGCCAATAATGACAATATCATATTCAGTTTTCGGTTGAGGTGTGCGCCAATGCGGCCGCCAGCCTTTGTTGCCGGAAAGACCTTGTGATAGAAGCTTCAATCCGGAAAACCGCATCGCGCCCTCCTGACAAACTGCGCACCTTGATTGGTAGCAAATTGCGCAAGAACAGCCAGTGTTATTTTGCAGTTTTCAACACTGTTTCTGCGATGGCACGATGAAATGCCACCGCAATGACTTCAGTATAAAGCGGCCTTACAGACCTTTGGCGCGATAGCTGTCGGCCACTTTGCCAATCGCCACCAAATACGCAGCTGTACGTAAATCAGGAACATCACTCCGTTCATGCCACACGGATTGCATGGCCTGATAGGCGTTGCGCATCGTGTCATCTAGGCCAGAGCGCACTAATTCCAGCTCGCCCGCCCCGCGCAAATACTGAGATTTGAAATCCGGGCTCAATTCCCAACCAATCGATGATGCGGCGCTCAGTCGTTCCAATTCATTTAGGATCAATTCGTGGCGGGCCTCTTCCTGGCGACGCTGCATCCGTCCAAAACGAATGTGGCTGAGGTTTTTGACCCATTCAAAATAAGAAACCGTGACGCCGCCGGCATTCGCATACATGTCGGGGATAATTACAGTCCCTTTCTTTTGCAAAATCTCATCCGCGCCTGCCGTGATTGGTCCATTCGCAGCTTCAATAATAAGCGGTGCTTTTATGCGGTCCGCATTCGTCAAGTTTATCACACCTTCTAAAGCGGCAGGAATAAGAATGTCGCAATCCCGTTCCAAGACTTGCGCCCCATCTGCATGATGCGTCCCATCCGGATAGCCAGATATTCCACCATGCTTGGCCAACCAATTGCGCACGCTTTCGACGTCCAATCCATCTTCAGAATATAAGGCGCCGTCTCGTTCGATAATGCCAGTAATCAAGCAACCATCTTCTTCACCCAAAAACTTGGCCGCATGATAGCCTACGTTTCCAAGCCCCTGAACAATTACACGTTTGCCATCAAGCGAGCCCGTCAGGCCTGCCGCTTTTTTGTCTTCGTTGTAGCGGAAAAACTCTTGCAACGCATACTGAACACCGCGGCCAGTGGCTTCGGTACGTCCCTGGATACCGCCAGCGTTAATCGGCTTACCAGTCACACAAGCCTTTGCATTTATGTCTGTTGTATTCATGCGTGCGTATTGATCCGCAATCCATGCCATTTCACGCTCACCTGTCCCCATATCCGGGGCGGGCACATTTTGAGACGGATGAATCAAGTCGCGCTTCGCCAATTCATAGGCAAACCTGCGCGTGATCATCTCAAGTTCTTGCTCATCATATTCCCGTGGATCAATACACAGCCCGCCTTTTGATCCACCAAACGGCGCCTCAACAAGTGCGCATTTATACGTCATCAAAGCTGCAAGCGCTTCGACTTCATCTTGATTGACACCCAAGGAATAGCGGATCCCACCTTTCACAGGTTCCATGTGTTCAGAATGCACAGACCGATATCCGGTGAACGTTTGGATCTGCCCGCGCAAGCGAACCCCAAACCGCACAGTATAAGTCGCGTTACAAACCTTTATCTTTTCTTCTAACCCCGGAGGTAAATCCATCAAAGCAACCGCGCGGCTGAACATTATATCCACACTCTCGCGAAAACTCGGCTCTTTTTTGACGGACATGGTCTGCTCCCTGTAACGATTTCGGCCGTTTGATTCGGCCGCTCAACGCTTAGTAGAACACACCCAGAGACAATTTGGTTAAACAAACTGCGTGCGTCATTGAAAATTCGATACAAAATTCAATGAAACCGACAAGTTGACAAACCAATCTACCAGGGTTTGTTGACGTTCAGGGATTTCATTTGATCTGATTTCGGCTTCAAAGTTGCAAACAGTGGAGAGCAGCTTTGACACGACGCGTATTGACCGATGCCCATTGGGCAAATGTCGAACCCTTCTGCCTTGGCAGATCAAAACACCCTGGCCAGACCAGACGTGATCCTCGATTGTTCCTGGAAGCCGTTCAGTGGATTGTGCGGACAGGGGCACAATGGCGTGAAGTGCCTGACGAATTTGGTAGGTGGAACTCGGTCTTCAAGCGGTTCACGAGATGGATGAAAGCGGATGCTTTCCACAGCATGTTCAGGGCGTTAACCGCAGACGCCGATTGCGAGTATGCAATGCTTGACGGCTCTATCGTTAAGGTCCACCGCTCTGGTCAGGGCGCAAAAGGGGGACTCACAGCCAGGCCATAGGTCGATCTCGAGGGGGTATGACGACAAAGATACTGGCCCTGACGGATGCCCTGGGAAACCTCATCGATTTCCGTCTGATGCCCGGACAAGCGCACGATCTGCGTGCAGTGCCAGACCTCATCAACGACCTCGTTGCTGGTCACATGTTGTCTGACCGCGCATTTGACACTGACTGGCTGCGCGCAACATTGGTCGAAAAGGGCATTGCGCCGTTATTCCGCCAAAACCCAACCGGCGTTTCCCGACGGCCTTCGATAAAGAGACGTATAAATGGCGGCACATGATCGAGAATTACTTCGGCAAGCTCAAGGAAAACAGAGGTATCGCAATGCGTTCATGCAAAACCGACCAGAGCTTCGCCGCATTCATCTTTGTGGCTGCAACACTCATTTAAATCAGGTGAACGTCAACAGGGCCTAAGAACTGCTTAGTTGGTTTCGAGTGCTTGATGCCATTCTTGTTGGCGCAGATTGGCTATCTAGACCGAAATTAAATATATAAAATTTATTACTTATTCTCAAATCATTGCCCTATTTGCACCAACATCTGGTAGCGAATTCGTCACGACTTTTAGGCATATTGATCTTCTCAGGTTTTTGTACGTCAACCGCGTCTCAGCCATAAGGAAGCCAATGTTTAAGTTTGCCTGCGTGCACCCTGGATTGGTGCTTTCATTGAAAAAATTTGGCCAGAAGGAAGATGGAACAGCAACGATTTTTGCATGTTTCATGATCATGATGATGTTGCTTGTTGGCGGCATCGGCGTTGATTTGATGCACAACGAGATGGAACGCACGAGACTACAAAACACCTTAGATCGTTCGGTCCTAGCAGCCGCCGATAGGGATCAAAAGTTATCGCCAGAAGACGTCGTTCGTGATCACTTCGATAAGGCAGGAATGACGGAATACTTGACTTCAGTGACGGTGTCAGAAGGTCAAAATTCCCGGGAAGTCTATGCACGCGCCTCGACCTATTCTGAAACTCAGTTCATGCGCATGGTGGGGGTCGACCAGCTTCGCGTTCCAGCAGCGAGCACCGCAAAAGATAGTTTTTCCAACGTAGAAATATCGTTGGTGTTAGATATATCGGGATCGATGGGCCAGCCAGGCAGGCTCGAAAATATGCGCAAGGCTGCAATCGAATTCAAAGATCTCATGATACGGCCTGAAACAGAAAACTTAATTTCTCTTAGCTTGATCCCATATTCCGAGCATGTGAATGCTGGGCGCGCTTTGTTCGAAGCTTTGCCACGCAAAAACTGGCGCCACAATTATTCCTATTGTATCGAATTCCCAGATGCCGATTTTCAAACGACCCAGTTGAGTGATGCACACGCCTACGATCAAATGCAGCATTTTCAGTGGTTTTTTAGCAATTCCAATCAGGTTGATAACACGAGTTGCCCCAGTCGAGCATACGAAGAAATCACACCTTTTAGCCAGAACACAAACGCGCTGGAAGCGCAAATTCAAAGCCTGCAACCGCGCGCGCAAACCTCAGTCTATTTGGGCGTTAAATGGGCCGCAGCGTTGTTGGATCCATCGACCCGAAACATTATAGATACCATGATTATCAATGGCGACGTGGACAACGCATTTTCTGGACGCCCCGCAGATTTTTCAGATCCAGATACGCTTAAGACAATTGTTGTGATGACCGATGGTCGCAACACAGAAAGCTATCGGATCGCCGATTGGGCTTATAATTCTGCTTCTGAATACGTTCATTGGAAAAACCATAATTTCTGGCACTACTTAGAAAGATACGTGTATTCCAATCACCATGAATACTACTTTTCTGAAAAATACAGTTCAGCAAACGGAGACATATTTTTAGACCAGATTTGCCAGGCGGCGAAGCAACAGGGCATCGTTATTTGGAGTGTTGGCTTTGAAGTTGACGATCACGGCGCCGGCGTCCTAGAGAACTGCGCATCTTCTCCAAGTCATTTTTTTCGCGTCGAAGGTGTTGACATATCGAAGGCTTTCAAAGCGATCGCCAGCCAAATCAACCAGTTAAGGCTAACACAATGATGTCTGCTTTGAAACGAGGGCTCGCGCAGTTTCACCAGAGAGAAGATGGAAACATGACGATTGAGTTTCTTGTTTTCATACCCCTTTTATTCACCATTTTCCTTACATCCATTGAATTGGGCATATACCAAATGCGCCAAATGTTCTTGGATCGCGGTATGGACATGGCCGTTCGGGAAGTGCGCCTGAACACTGGTGCAAATTTCAGCCATGCGACGCTGAAAACTTCTATCTGTAATTACGCAGGATTTTTGGAAGACTGCGAGACACAGTTAAAGTTGGAACTGCGACCAGTTGACATTCGTACGTTCCAACAATTGAACGCACAGGCGGATTGTACAGATGCCAGTCAGCCTGTAACCCCAAACCGGGCCTTTGTTCTCGGTGGACAACATGAAGTCATGCTTATGCGCGCTTGCTATAAGTTCAAACCAATCTTTGCATCAACTGGCTTGGGATACAGCTTGGCTGAAAACGGTGACTCAGCAGGCATGGCACAGATGATATCGCTCAGTGCGTTTGTACAGGAGCCATAAACATGACGATCCAAAAATACGCGCGCGGGTTGATTTGGGGTTTTAGAAGAGAGGAACGTGGCAGCACGGCTGTCGAAACAGTAATTATGCTGCCTCTTTTATTTTGGACCTGGCTGGCACTATTTGCAACATTTCATGCCTTCAGAACTTACGCGATTAACCAAAAGGCTGCATATACGATCGGCGATATGATATCACGCGAAACCAATCCACTAGATGCAAGTTACATGATTGGCGCAAAAGACTTACTTCAATATCTGACGGCCGGAGCACCCGGTGATCTGGCACTTCGCGTAACAGCAGTACAGTATGACGCTGCTTCAGACACTTATGTGCGCGCTTGGTCACAAGCTGAAGGTTACTTAGGCGCAGCAAGCAAAACAGAGGTCGAATCTTGGAAATCGCGACTCCCAATCATGCCAGACGGAGAATTCGTCATGGTCGTTGAAACCCATCTAAGATATGATCCGCCCTTCAACACTGGTTTAATAAATCGTGAAATAAAGAACTTCGTATTCACAAAACCGCGGTATGCGCCGCAAGTGCTTTTTGATACTGGGGCCTAGGCTCAGGGCCCATTGATTTCCGCTTAGCAGCGTGATTCACCGCTCGAAAACCAAGTGGTGAACATGTCTGATCTTTTTTGGATGACGGATGCGCAGATGGCGCGTCTTGCCCGCTTCCTTCCAAAGTCCCATGGCAAGCCACGAGCAAATGATCGGCGCGTTCTCAGTGGGATTATATTCATCAATCGCAATGGCTTACGCTGGCGTGACGCACCCGTTGCCTATGGCCCGCACCAGACGCTCTACAACCGTTGGAAGCGCTGGAGCGATAAAGGCATATTCGCGCGAATGATGGCCGGTCTTGCCAGCGAACACGGCGAGAGGAAGACCGTGATGATCGACGCAACCTACTTGAAGGCACACCGTACGGCGTGCAGTTTGGGCGTCAAAAAAGGGGGGCGTGGTCGTCTGATCATTGCCCGGCAGGGTATTTCCGAAAGAAATGTCCCGAGAGGGAGGTCGCACCAAGGGCGGCATGAATACGAAACTCCATGAGTACGATTGGGCGGCCTATTCGGTTCTTCATGACTGCTGAGCAGGTCAGTGACGGTACCAGTGCACGTGCTCTCGTGAGGTAACCGCCCGATTTAGGCCGCCTTTCAATTCTTGGGCGCTGGTGATGTCCAATTCCAAGGAAGCAATTCGTCGAGCCGGTTGATTTTGTGATCGCGGATGCGGCTGAGAACGTCAGTGAGGTAGGCCTGCGGATTCAGGCTGTTCATTTTAGCGGTTTCGATAACGGTCATGGCGCGCGCGAGGGTTTCGCCTCTGGTGTCTAATCCGGCGAAGAGCCAGTTGCGGCGACCAACGCCGATTGGGCGCATGCCGCGTTCGGCTGCGTTATTGTCGATGGCCACGCGCCCAACGTCGGTCACGGTCGAGCCACCAACGCCACCTTCCCGCAAAATCGACAGCTTAATCTCATCTGGCCAAAACCGTCGCCGCTCGAGCCCAACAATCACCTCATGTCGCAAAATCTGCCCTCGCCGCATACGACGTCATATAAGATCTGATCATCCCGCGCGGCAGGTGGTGCTAATCGGGTGGTTACCTCGTGAGCAGCCTTCCAGCGGCAGATTGGTTGCTTGGGGATCGCAGGTATGACGCCGATTGGTTCCGCGAAGAGCTTGTAAATATGGGCATCACTCCCTGTATCCCGGGGCGAAAGTCACGGGAAAAGCCATCAGCTACCCCTCTCGTGACGTTCCTTTGAAATGCACTGCCAGGCAATGGACAAACGTCGCAACCGCCCCTCTTGTCTTATGAAAGGGGTGGCTGCTGTGTGATGATGGAGCCACTGCCCGGCATGGCATTTATGCCCATTGCCCCCTGTCGCACATGTGGACATGTGCTGGCGGGCAACGGGCAACACATTCGACGAATGTGTGAGAGGGGGCAGTGGCGGGGGTCGGACCGTTCCCCTCTTGGTGGTTGTGGGCCGTCGCCGCGTATGGTCCATTGCGTGGCAGTGTCGTGCCGCAGGCAGTGTCACGCGAACGGCCTCCGTCTTTTCTGCTGACCTGAACCGCTGACCGTTAGGGCATTGTGCAGCAAATGTCACGAGAGGGGGGGCGATATTACCAAAGTCAAATTGGATGCTTTTTGGCTTTCGAAAGGCGCGCACAAACAGTTTCGCAACGACAAAGCGGGGGTTAAATCATTAGC
>JBGCEM010000134.1:0-11718 GCA_045106335.1 Paracoccaceae bacterium
CCAGAGGTCGTCACCAAGTTGCGCGAACGCGGCATCCGCACCCATACCCGCAAGGCCGATCACTACTCGGGCAATATTCTGGACCCGCTTGGCATGCCTGGCGCGATCCGGGTGTCGATGTGCCATTACAACACTGAAACCGAAGTCGCCCAATTCCTGCAAGCCATGCGCGAGATCACCGACGCGTTGGCTTAAGAGACCGCGCGTCTTTGCGATTGCCAGGCACATTCGCCCTTACGATGATAACACCGGCGGGTTGCCTTTGCGGTTGTTGTTCGGCCTGTTTGATCGCGGCTTTGACGGGGCCTTGACGGGGCTTCAGGCAGCAAATTCGCGGATCACCTGACCTGCATTTACTGCGACCCGTTCGCCATTGCGCATTGCGAGTTGTCCATTCACCAATACATGACAAATTCCCGAGGCGTAGCGGCGGGGGTTTTTTGCGGTTGCGTTGCTGGCAATATTGACCTGATCAAACACGCAAATGTCAGCGTGATAGCCAACCTTAAGGTGACCACGTCCCTTTAGTCCAAGTCGCGCGGCGGGGACCGATGTCAGTTTGGCCAAGCCATCCGCAAGGGATAGCACGCCGCGATCCCGCACGTAATATTGCAAGAACCGCGCGGCCCAACCATAGCCTGTGAGCGATCCAAGGTGATCTTTCAAAACACCTTCGTTCGCGGTGGCGACTGTGTCAGAAATAACTGCACATTCAGATTGGCTCAGGCACAAGTCCACGTCCTGATCGCGAAAAGACCGCGACGCCCACATGCACGACATCAAATCAGAGCCTTCTTCAAGCAGGATATCCAATACCGCGTCATAAGGGTGGCAATTGCGCATCCGGCCAATCTCGGCAAAGTCCATGCCGACCAGGTCCTTGTTGTGGGTCGCGTTCAGAACGACGATATCGGACCATCTTTCTGCTTTGACGATCAGCCACATGGGCTGTGGATTGGCCTTGATCTTTTCGCGCAATTCAGGGTTTGCCAGACGTTCCAAAACATCGTCAATTGAGCCCGCTTGTGCCCATTTGGGAAGGATCGCCGCCATCAGCGTGTTGTTCCAATCGTGTGGAATCACGTCAAAGGCGATGTCCGTGTCGTGGCGCCGTGCCAGTTCGATCATCTCAAGCGTATGTTCCATCGCATAATCGGGCGCGCCGAATTTTGGCTGAATATGGCTGATTTGCAGCTTAGCGCCAGACTGGCGGGCCGTCGCGATGGCTTCGGCAAAGCCAAGGTCATACTGCGTGTCCCGGTTGCGTACATGGGTCGCGTAGAGCCGCTTGTACTTGGCCGCGACCTCGCACAGGGGCACCAGATGTTCGGGGGCGGCCAGAATGCCCGGAAAGTATTCCAGACCCGAGGAAAAGCCCCCCGCGCCTTCGTCCATGCAGCGATCCACCAAGCGCGCCATGTCTTGTACGTCGTCCGCTTCGCCCGGATGCAGTTCGCCGCCCAAAACCGCGCGGTGAATTGTGCCATGGCCGACAAAGGCCATCACGTTCACCCCAAGCTCGGTCGCATCCAAAACATCCAGATAATCGCCAAAGCCAAGCCAGGTGTCATGTTTGGCCTCTGCTGTATACCACGGCGCGACGCGGCGGATGTCATCCTTAGAATTGACCGGCGCACAGCTTGCACCGCATTGACCGATGACTTCGGTTGTTACACCCTGATGCACCTGACTTTCGGCGCGCCCATCCGCGATAAGCGTAAAGTCCGAATGCGTGTGCATGTCAATAAAGCCCGGCGACACCACAAGGCCAGTGACGTCGATGACCTGTTCGGCCAGACCGGTGTTCAGTGTGCCGGCCGGTTCAACCGCCGAGATGATACCATCTTTGATTGCGATATCGCCGATGAAACTGTTCGCCCCTGAGCCGTCAAAAACGTCTCCATCCTTAAGGATCAGATCATACATTGAACACTCTCCTATAGGGCGGGGCCATACGCCCAATTCGGCAGGAACACGGCCAGTTCAGGGAAGGCGATCAGGATCAGTAAGCCAATGATATAGGCCAGAATGAACGGTAGGACCGCCACCGATATGCGCTCAATCGAAATGCCAGAGATGCGCGCCGCCACGGATAGGTTGCCGCCCAGGGGCGGTGTCAGAAAGCCGATTTCGCAGGTGACAACGGTAAAGATGCCGAACATCACCGGATCAACGCCCAGCGACAGCATCAAGGGCAGGAACACAGAGGTGAACAGAACGATCTGGGCAAGGCTTTCCATGAAGGTGCCGATGAAGATGTAGAAGGCGCCGACCATGATCAAGATCAGATATTTGTTGTCCGTGATCGCGGTGATGCCTTCTTGAACGGCAGCGGGCACATCATAGAATGCAGTCAGCTGACCAAACGCCAAAGTCGGTGCGATGATGATCAGGATACCCGTCAGCAGTGCGGTGAAACGCAGCGCTTCGATGATCTTTTTCAGCGTCAGTTCGCGGTAGATAAACAGGCCCACGCACAGCGAATAGAACACCGCCACACCTGCTGCCTCTGATGGTGTAAACGCGCCACCGTAGATGCCGCCAAGGATCAAGACAGGAGCACCGATGGACCATTTGCCATCCCATGCTGCCTTAAGGAATGGACCCCAAGTGAATGGATCGCCCGTGCCGCCATAACCGCGACGACGGGCGATGATGTAGGTTGTGATCATCAAAAGGCCCGTGATCACGAGGCCAGGTAAGACGCCTGCAAGGAACAGACGTGGGATCGAAGTATCCGAGACCAAACCATAGATGATCAGTAGGTTTGAGGGTGGAATCAGGCTGCCAAGTGCTCCGCCGGCTGCCGTGATGCCTGCAGCAAAAGGCACGTCGTAGCCGTCACGTTTCATTGCAGGCACTGTGACCGATCCAATCGCCGCAGTTGTTGCGGGGCCAGATCCAGAAAGCGCTGCGAAAAGGGCGCACGCGAAAACAGTCACCAGACCCATAGAACCGCGATAAGCCCCCACGAGTGTCGTCGCGATGCCGATCATTCGGTTCGCCATGCCCCCAACTTCCATTAAACGGCCCGCCAGCACGAACAATGGAATGGTCAACAGTGGGAAAGGTGTCAGACTGCCATAGCTTGTCTGCGCAATCAGAGTATAGGGAATGTCGATCATATAGATGCCGACAGCTGTGGTGATGCCAACGGCCACGAACAATGGCACGCCGATGATCGTGGCAATCACAAAGACGATTGCAAGAATTGCCAGCGGGCTCATACGTGCATTTCCAAGTCTTCAAGGTCGCCTGTTTCGTCAAGCTCACCCGGAAGTCCGATCCGCCCATCCCTATTCCACAGATAATAGGTTTGGATCAGCCGCAGCAACATCATGGTATAGCCGATGATCAAGACAGTCTGCGGATAAAATTGATTAATCCCAAGGCTTGGGCTGGTTTCGGTAAAACGCCAGAAAATATGAAGATAATCCCAGCTGACGCGGATCATGAACAGGCAGAACCCGGCCCAAAAGAAATCTGCAACAAACACAACATAGGTGCCATAGCGCGTCGGCAAAGACTGCACTGCAACCATGATGCGGATGTGAAACCGTTCGCGCACTGCAAGCGATGCGCCCATGTAAACTGCCCAAACCATTGCAATGGCAGCGGTTTCTTCGGTCCAATGCAAAGCAATGTCAAAGATATAACGCGCCGCCACCTGAGAAATCACTGCCGTAGAAATTATCACCAAACAGGTACAGCAAATGAATTCTTCAAGATGGCGTTCGAGCCAACGTAGCACGCCCATGCTTGCCTCCTATGTGATATGGGAAGTCGGAACAGAAAGGGGGCCGTGATAGCCCCCTTTCACAGTGCTTTAGTTCGCAGCGGCTTGGATCTTAGCAACCAATTCCTGGAACTCTGCGCCACGCTTTTCGGCGAATTCGTTTTGTACCTTCTTACCCGCCTCGACAAAGTCGGCCTTATCAGGTGTGGTCATCGCCATGCCGCCCTCTTCGACCAGCCACTTGCGTACTTCTGCAGTCTCGTTGGCGACCTGTTTGCGCATCTCGATACCTGCGTCGGCTGCCGCGCGCAAAATCTGTTCGCGCTGCTCATCGTTCAACTTCTTCATGAAATTGTCGGACGCAAACAACGGTGCCATCGCAACAAAATGCTCAAGCACAACCAGGTGCTTTTCGAACTCATAGAATTTCATGTCACGAATGAAGGATGTTCCGTTGTCGCCACCATCCACAGTGCCGGTTTGCAGCGCTGTCGGTGTTTCGGACCAGGCCAGCGGCACTGGGTTTGCACCAAACGCCTCAAACGTGGCCAGCATCACTTCGTTTTTGGGTACGCGGATTTTCAGACCCGCCATATCTGCCATGGTATTGACAGGACGCACTGAGTTAAAGAAGTCGCGATAAAGGGCAGGGCCAAAGCTTAGCAGGTGAACGGATGTTTCTTCCTGTAGTTTGGCTTTCATAAAATCGCCAACTTCACCGTCGACCACGTCTTCAAGATGCTTGCCGCTTTGGAAAATGTAGGGAAGCACGGTAACGTCCATCAAAGGCCAATGCGGTGACACGTTGTTGGATGTGATAAAGAAGCCGTCAACTGTTCCAAGCTGCATCGCTTTGACCGCTTCGTCTTCGGAACTGATTTGGTTGCAACAGCGCAGTTTCACGTCGATGGAACCACCTGTGTACTCTTCCGCCTTTGCTTCAAAAATCTTGCCAAAGCGGCCATAAAGTGATTCTTCTGGTGCGCCGAAACCAAGGTTCATTGTAATGTCAGCTGCCAGCGTCGAGGTCGCAGTCATACTTACCAATGCGGCCGTCGCGAATAGCGTTTTTATGTTGATGGATTTCATCGTTTTCTCCCATGTGGATGTTGTTTTTGTTGAAGCTTTGCATACGAAATATGTCGAGTATAATATCAAATATCACATCAATGATAACTTATGGGCATCATGACTATAGATCTTCGCCATTTCAGGTGCTTTGTAGAGGTGGCAGAAGAACTGCATTTTCATCGTGCCGCCAAAAAGTTGGGCGTGGCACAGCCTGCTCTTAGTCGGACAATCAAAACACTGGAACGTGAATTGGGCGTTGTACTTTTGGAACGCAGCAACCGCCGGGTAGAGTTGACCAAAGCCGGCAAGTCCTTCCTGATTGGCTGTCGTGAATGCCTTGGTTTAAGCAGAAAGATCATCGAGGATGCGCAACGTATCCAACAAGGCAAAATTGGAACCCTGCGCATCGCATACACTGAAAATGCTATGAACGGACGTCTGCCGAGCCTTTTGAAAGCGTTCAAAGCGCAATCGCCGGATATTGCGTTGCAGTTGAACCATTTGGTGACCTCACATCAACTCAGCCAACTCGCGGATGGAACCATTGATGTTGGTTTTTTAACAGGCTCGGTCTCACGCGCGGGCTTTGATTTTGTGCGCATTCAAAGTGAACGTTTTGTCTGCGTGGTTTACGAAGGACATCGTTTCGCATCTCGATCCAGTGTGCGCCTTGTGGACTTGATCGACGAGCCAATGATCCAAGGTTCGAAAGCACATTGGCAACACTATTATTCGTATCTTGCGCCGCTTTTTCGAAACGCTGGATTTGAGCCGACAATCGCCCAAGAAGGTCTGGCAACCTCAGAGATCCAACGATTGGTCGCCTGTGGTATTGGTATCGCGTTACTCACAGAAACAGTGGTCGATTGTTTGCCACCCGGCTTAGTGGTTATTCCATTGGAAGACGTCCAAGACCGACTGGACACAATCTCGGTCTGGCAGTCCATATCAAACAACGAAACCAAAGATCATTTTGTTTCTTTTTTGAAGACCTCAATGCTTGGTGAGACGTAATAAGCCCAACAGATGTCCTGTTTCTTCGCCGTTTTCTGATCCGCGTTTTGCCACCCTTTTTTGTCACACTGGCCTGCAAGCCGCAGTGTCGGATGCGATGAAGGCCGTCGGGCAGGACTTGCATGAGGAAACGATAAATGAACTGGGGCGTGGCAAGGCGCATGACTTTTTGACGATTGCGGTTCGTGATGCGGTAGGTCTTGCAGCGGAATGCGACGGCACAAACAGCAGCCTCAAATCGCGACGGGGGCTTTAGAAGGGCGTCAGCCATTCGGCGACCCTTCCAATTCCCACAACCTTACCTGTTACAGCACCCTGCCTTTAACCTGAGGCATCATGTATCGCAAATGTCCCGAGAACGCACAGCGTGGCAGGGCATTTGTTCCCCAGGTTTTGGGCAGGGTGCTTTAATACGGCAATCCAATGTAATTTTCCGCCAACTCACGCCGCGCGGTTTCTGACTGTGCCAGGTGTGCCAAAGTCGCCTTGCGCATTTGTGCGGCGAATTCATCTTCGCCGTCAAAATGGTGCAGCATTGTGGTCATCTGCCAGCTAAATCGCATGGCTTTCCAGATCCGCGCAAGCGCACGGGTGGAATAGGCATCAATGCCCGTTTCGTCACCCTTTTGCAGCGCATCAATCAGACCCTGATACAGGTAAAACACGTCAGAAACAGCAAGGTTCAACCCCTTGGCCCCCGTCGGGGGTACGATATGCGCTGCGTCCCCTACAAGGAACAATCGACCCCAACGCAGCGGTTCACTAACGAAAGAGCGCAGCGGCGCGATGGATTTTTCGATCGACGGTCCCGTGATCATTTTATCCGCTACGTCAGTCGGCAAACAGGATTTCAGCTTGGCCCAGAAACGTTCATCGCTCCATTCCTCAACCTTATCGCTCAGAGGCACCTGCACATAATAACGGCTCAGGTTTTCGTTGCGCATCGACACCAGGCCGAATCCGTTGGACGAGTTTGCATAGATCAGTTCGTGGCTGGCCGGCGGCGTGCGCGACAAAATCCCAAGCCAGCCAAATGGATAAACACGTTCAAATTCACGCCGTTTTTCGTGCGGTATGGTTTTGCGGCTGACCCCGTGAAACCCGTCACAGCCCGCAACATAGTCACAATCAAGACGCTGGCGCTGACCGTCTTTGGTGAACTCTATATAGGGCGCGCTGCTGTCGGCGTCCTGGATCACCACGTCGCTGACGTCATGCAGAATGGTCGTGCCCATGGCGTCCTGTGCGTCATACAAATCGGTGGTCACTTCGGTCTGACCATACACCATCACCTGCTTGCCTGTCAGTTCCTTGAAATTGATCCGTACCATCAGGTCATCGTCGGTCAGATAGACGCCGTCATGGGGATCACCCTCGCGCATCATCCGCGCGCCCACACCCGCCTCGTGGAGCATATGAACCGTACCGCTTTCCAGCACGCCCGCCCTGATCCGCGATACCACATGTTCGCGGCTAGACCGTTCCAGAACAATCGTGGCAACGCCGGATTTGTTCAACAATTGAGACAGCAAAAGACCCGAGGGACCTCCACCAATAATTGCGATCTGTATTTTCATATCGGAATCCCTTTTTTCATAAAGATAGCAATTTGACCCGATCATCTGAATGGACCTGTTGGGCTATGAATGGTAACAATCGTGCATGTCAGAAATTCCTGTTTTTACGCTTTATGGCGAAACGACCCCGTTCCCTGATGTTGTGCATTGCGAAACGTTCTTGGCCCGCGCGCCGGAACACAGCTGGACCATAACCGCCCACCGCCATTCCAATATGGCGCAGTTCTTTGGCGTCACTTCGGGGCGTGTGCAGGCCAAAATCGACGGAATAGAGCATATTCTGAGCGACGGCGCCTTCACCTATCTTCCGGCACAAACCGTGCATGAGCTAGAGATCGAGCCACAGACGGACGGCATGGTCGTGTCCTTCCCGCAGTCCTTGCTGAACTCGGTTGCGCCGACTTCCGCGGATTTGAACCAAGCCCTTAGTCAGTTCTTTTCCGGCACGATTACGCCGCGCCTTGCCCAGATCACAGATCTGCTTTTAAAGGTCACCTCAGGCGTTGATCCGTTTCGCCAACACGTCGCCGTTGGATTGGCCCACGGGATGCTTGGCATTCTGGCTGGACTTGCCCCACAAAACACTGGATCTCACAATAACGCACGGATAAGCCGGCTGGATGCATTGATCGCAATGCATCACTGCGACGGGTGGGGCGCAACCGATTATGCCGCAAAGCTTTGCATCAGTACGGGACATCTGAGCCGCTTATGTCGTGCCGCCAAAGGGGTCGGGGTGAGTATTTATATCGAGCGCGCGGCGATGGAGGAGGCCTGTCGCATGCTTGCCTTTACGCGCATGCCCGTGGCCAACATTGGCTATCGATTGGGCTATAGCGACCCATCCTATTTTTCAAGGCGGTTCAAACGGGTGCGCGGCCAGACCCCATCAGACTATCGGACGCAATTCGTCGATTAGGGATTGGACCTGTCGCGCGTTCGTGACGCCCCAAGTGCTTGTTTACCCGACGACGTTGAAGTCAGGGCCATAGGGGTAACCGGTTATGTTCTCGTTGCCCTCTTCGGTCATCACCAGGATGTCATGCTCACGGTACCCACCTGCGCCGGGTTTTCCGTCTGGTATTGTTAGCATTGGCTCCATGGAAATCACCATGCCGGGCTTCAGCACGGTGTCGATGTCTTCGCGCAATTCAAGCCCTGCTTCGCGGCCGTAGTAGTGGCTAAGAACACCGAATGAATGACCATATCCAAAGGTCCGGTACTGCAACAGATCGCGGTCAGCAAAGAAGTCGTTGATCTTGCGCGTGACCTCGGCACAGGACACGCCCGGCTTTAGCAGGCTCATTCCGTATTCATGGGCCGCCACATTCGCTTCCCATACCTTAAGGCTGGCCGGATCCACGTCTTCGACGAAAAGAGTGCGTTCAAGCGCCGTGTAGTAGCCCGAGATCATGGGGAAGGTGTTCAGGCTTAGGATGTCACCACGCTCTAGTTTGCGGCAGGTCACGGGGTTGTGTGCGCCATCGGTGTTGATGCCGGACTGGAACCATACCCAAGTGTCACGGATTTCAGACTCTGGGAAGCGTTTGGAAATCTCCAGCTCCATCGCATCACGTCCCGCCATGGCGACGTCGATCTCACGCGCCCCAGCTTTGATGGCGTCCTTAATGGCATATCCGCCAACGTCCGCTGTCGCGGCACCTGCACGGATCAGCTCGATCTCTGCTGCAGATTTGTGCATGCGCAACCGCATCGTGGTCGGTGCGATATCGTGTTTGGCGGACGGCTTCAGGAACTCATCCAGCAACATCAGTTGAGTGTAAGAAATATGATCGCCTTCAAATCCGATCACTTTGCCTGGTCCTGTCACGGACTGGATCGCGCGCCAGTAATTGTACCGCTGCCAATCTGTGTAGGTGATGTTGTCGCCATACCCACGGCGCCAAGGTTGGGCTGCATCAATGCCTGCACTGAATGTCACAGTTTCTGTGGCTGTGACGACCTGCGCGTAAGGCCGCCCAAACGCACAATATAAAAAGCCCGAATAATAAGCGACGTTGTGCATTGAGGTCAGCACACAGGCATCAATGCCCGCATCGGCCATGACGGCACGTAGTTTGCCCAAGCGTGCTTCATATTCGGCGTCGGCAAAAGGCAGCACCTTTTCGCCTTGGTGAAAGCGGTAAAAAGCTGGGCGCTGTCCTGCAACGCCAAATTCGGATAGTCCGGCCATCGGTATACTCCTGTTCAGGCCGCGTGTGCTGAGGAGGCTTGCTTTTCATACCGGTTGCACCTTCCCTCACCTCACAGCGGCAAAGCAAGATCCCGGCGTTCAGGATGGTTGGGTAGGGAAGACCTAATCGGATTTGGATTAGTGACGACGCCATCGTCCATCCCACGGGGCTTGGATAAATCGAAAGCTGGATCCGTTCAAGAATGTTTCCGCTCAAACTTTCGACAAAACGTAAGTAGTTGGCTGGCTTTGGACGCGTCCAAGACGTTCCCTTGTGCCATTTGATAAGTGTCCTTTCCAGCTGGGCGGAAAACTCCAGTCCGTTGCGGAACTGGTGTCCGTTACCCCCTGTCGATTGCTGCGCCAGCAAACACAGGCAAGGACAGCGGCGGCAAAGTCCGACGACTCTGCGATTTCGACCAGACCCAGATTTGGTGCTCGCAGGATGATTTAAGTACTCATGCCGGTATACTTCGGCTGTCATCCAAGTGCTTTGTGAAGAAAATTTGGAAATTAGCGGATTTAAAGCCGCAACGGCTTGCATCAATACCGCCTTCCCGTGCAGACTTGCTCTATGCCTGTAAAAGAAAATTTCGCCATTTCCGATGTTCGTGTCCCGGTCAAACGTAGGAAAACTCTGGATTCCGACAAAGTCGATGTCATTGCTTACGATATGCTAGAAAACGGTCAGACCACTCCGATACGTGTACGTGCCGATAAAGCCGGCGGTTACATTCTTGTTGAAGGATACCATCGCTTGGAAGCTCTGCGCGCCATTGGTGAGGACGAGGTCGAGGGATACCTGGTCAACGCTCAGTTGCATTGATTTTGCTCAAAACGCAGATCTCTTTCCGAAAAACCTAATCAGGTAATGCGCTAAGCGCGCGTGTCGTCAAGGGGACTGACACCAAGAGCATCACAAGCAAGCTTGTTGGCCTAGAAGCCGAACAGGAATCGTTAGAGGTGGAAGTCGCTCAGCATCAGGACGAAAGCAGTGTCGTTCCGGTCCACAACAACGGTCAGGTATATCGCACCAAGATCAGGCAACTCACCGATGGGCTTAGAGCTACGGACGAATCTGGTGTTCAGAGGGTTTGAATGTTGGCGGTGCATCGGGTTGGATTGTTGTTGCAAAACGACCAATCCAAAGAAGGACGCACCACCATGGACCAAGACACCTTCGTTGAATTCACCGGTCGAGATCAGCTCAGTGATCCGCTGAATGGTTTGCTCAAAAACGGGGCACCGGTGAGCTTGCGATCCGCGCTCGTACCGCTGGATGCAGTGTCCGGCAGTCGTTGTTTGCAACGATAATAGGATAAGTAAGACGCAAACCTTGGAAGCCGCTATCCCCTGGCTGTATTTAAAGGGCATTTCCACGGGCGAAATGGGGCCTGCATTGACGACATTGCTTGGGCTGAAGGCCACCGGGTTTTCCGCCAAAACGGTCGCAAGATTGAAGACCAATGGGGCGCGGAATAGGACACTTGGCGGCGCTTTGGGCTTCTGGGCGGACCTTGACGAAACCTTTCCCGGCACCCGCCACCAACGCTGCTGTCAGCATAAAACCATCAATATTCTCAACAAATCCCCAAAATCCTCGCAGCCCAAAGTCAAGGCTATTCTGCACGATATATGGCGCGCCGAAACCAGAAAATCAGCCGAAAAATCCTTCGATCTCTTCGTGAAAACCTACCATGAGAAATCCCGCAAACACCAGACGTGACAATAACGCGCTTGGGAGTGATGTTTGGCAAGAGCCCGAACGTCTTGCAAAAGACCCACCCGTAGGTTGACTGCACTGCGCCCAGACTTGGAGAGATCTGCGCAAAGCTGCATTGCCACCAGCACCTTTGTTTGAGGCCGAGCCCTTTGACGGCTTTGACCCTTACCGGTTCGCACACGACATTTATGACGATAACTGGAATCGGGAGAGCAGCGCGCTTTTCCGTGATTACGCGCCAGATATTGGTCTTGCGGGAACGACAAACCGGGTATTCATGGGCCGCGCTGCTTGTTACGCATATGTCAGCGAGTTGCGAGACGCCTTTCCAGACCTGCGCCTGACCTCAGCGAACGCCCCGGGGCGGAGGTGAACGGGGGCGAAACCACGGCAGCGATAGTCG
>JBGCEM010000135.1:0-25911 GCA_045106335.1 Paracoccaceae bacterium
TGGCTCGCAGACGTCCTCAAACGATTGCCCGACACCACCGTCTCGCACTTACCCGACCTGCTACCGTGGAACTGGAAAACAGCACAGGAAAACGTCAACACAGCATAACCGCGGTTCACGCCGGATGCTTACTGTAATGGCTCAGGTTACACCGGAAAAGCTATAAATCTAGCGCGACGCCTCAGTCGTCTTTGGCGATCAACAACCCTTCAACGCTTTCAATCTCCGGCATGGCCCGCCCCGCGATCCCTTGCAAATCGCCGTGCATGCCAAGGGTGGATGCGATCACAAGGTCAATCTGTTTGGCCCGCAAGGCCCATTGCTTTTCGATGAACACACGCTCTTTGCGCAGATTGTCTTGCATGTCCTCGAAGCGCTCAACAATTGCATCCACGCGCTGTTTGAATTGGGTGCCGGTGAGGTAGTCATAGATCAGCTCCATCTTGCTGTCTTGACCGATGGCGCGCGCTTTGGCACTCGCCACGTCGATCAAGCCCTGACGCAAAGACGCCGCAAGGGGTACGGCATAGCGCGGCGCGCACACCCAAATACCGTCAACAAGGCCGAAACTTTCAACGCCCTCGGGCAGTGCCTGCGACGTGATCACCGCCACCTCACAGCCCGAGCTGCGTTGATCATCGCGCAGTTTGGCCAGCCAGCCCGCCGTCCAATTCTTGGTGCGTTTGCTTTCCCACAAAATGCTGCCCGTCACCCCATTGGGTCCAGTCACATTCTGGCGCAAATCCGCGCCACTTGCGCCTTTTGCAATGGGCACAAATTCGTCGATGGGAAACGCGCCCGCTAAAGTGTCCTCAAGCACAATTTCAGCAGCCTCACCCTGCGTTTGCATGGATCCTTGTTCAGACTTTTGCTTCAGCGCTTCGATTTGACGTTTCATGCCATCCATCACTTGCGCTTGCTCGGCCAGTTTCAGGGCGGCTTTATCCTCGGCCTCGCGGGCCAGTTTTTCGGCCAAGGCAGGACGTTCTGCGGCAAGCATTTTTTGCAAGGTCAAGTCTAACTCGGCCTCTTTATCCTGCAGAATTTGCTCGCGTTTTAATGCCTCGGCTTGGGCTTTTTGGGCGTTGCGCAGCTTTTCATCTTGGTCCTTTAACCGCGTTTGCAGAGCCGCAAACTCTGCTGCGGCCTGGGCTTTGGCGGACCCTATAGCCGCTTCCTGAGCCTCTGCAACAGCTTTGGCGGCCTGTGTTTCGCGCTTGGCCAGCTCATCCATATGCGATGCGCGCAGATCTGCTATCATCGGACCGGCCAATTGCTCTGTCAGCTCAATTTCATTGGAACATTTGGGACACTGAATTTTCAGCTCGGACATGTGCGCACCTTTGGCGTTTCAACTTTGCGTCCAGCTTATTCTGAATTAAAGCGGGGCGCGACCGAATTGGGGGTGCCGTGTCATTTTGCGGTGGGGCGTCAAGCTTTGTGCGCTGTTGTCGATGTCGACGGTGTATATAGATAAAGGGTGATGGATGTGCGTATGAACTGTGATGGCTCACATAGTTTCGGGTGTGTGGCATGGAATTGACGCTTGAGGCCGCGCTGTCGGGCGACAGTGTTTTGGGCCATATTGCTTATGTTTTTCTGATCGCCTCCATGTTGATGAGCACCTTGCTGTGGCTACGGATTTTGGTGATCTTGTCGGCAATTTTGGCGGTTCTTTATGCGGTTCTGATCCTGCAAGATCCCGTGTCGATGTTTTGGGAAGCTTTGTTGGTTATTGTGAATGTGGCCCAGATTTTGCGTGTGCATTGGCGATCTTTGCGGGCGCGGTTCACCGAGGTCGAAGCGGCGTTTGTGGCGGATCATCTGCCAGGTTTGACGCGCGGTGATGCGCGCGCGCTGCTAGACAAGGGCGTGTGGCACAGCGCCGATGTGGGCGATATCTTGGCCACGCAAGGCGCGCCGATCACGCATTTGCACTATGTTGCGACGGGCAAAGCGGATGTGATCAACAACGACACGCGTGTAGCCGAGTGCCGCCCTGGCAGCTTTGTTGGCGAAATGACAGTGCTCACCGGTGGGCCCGCGACGGCGACAGTCCAAGTTTGCGAATCCGCGATGCTGTGGCAGGTGCGCGCCGACGTCTTGCGTAAAGTTCTGGCGGGCCGCGACCCGTCCGCTGCGGAGTTAGAGGCTGCATTTGCGCGCAATTACCGCACAAAACTGGCACAAATGAACGCACAACACACAGGGCGTGCCAGCGCGGGCTAAGGGGTTTGCGCCCATTGGGTCGGCTCTTGAGCGTGTCGCGTTAAATCCTATTCAAAACAAGCTGCCTTTCGCACGCGTTTGACCGCCTGTTTTGAGGCGCAAAGACTTCAATCGAACGCGACACGCTCTAATGCCGCGAAAGCCGCCGCTGGATCCGGCACAGTTTGCACAAACTCCAGAAGCGAAGCATCGGCAAAGCCCTGGTCAACCACATGCTGCATCAGCGCGATCAGCGGATCCCAATAGCCCTCGATGTTGAGCAATAAGATTGGCTTGGTATGCAGACCCAATTGCCGCCACGTCAGAACTTCGAAGAACTCGTCTAACGAACCCGCCCCACCTGGCAGAACGACGCTTGCATCGCTGTTCATGAACATCACTTTTTTTCGCTCATGCATATTTTCTGTAACGATATAGGTTGTCAGGTCGGTTTTGCCGACTTCCCAATTGACCAAATGCTGCGGAATTACGCCAAAGGTGGTGCCACCCGCGGCTTGGGCTGATCGTGCCACCGTGCCCATCAAGCCGACATCACCCGCCCCGTAAACCAAGCGCCAATTGCGCTTTGCCAATCCCGCGCCGATCGCTTCGGCGGCCACAGTATAAGCTGGATCAGAGCCCGGGCGGGATCCGCAAAAGACGCAGACGGAAAATGGGGGCATGGGGGCTCCTGGGGCAAGGCACAAGATGTGCGTCATGTTTTGACCACAGATAGCTTGACTGGTATGAAGGCTCAAGCGTGCAGGTGCGCGCAGGGGGGATCACAGGCCAATGACAGGAAACAGCGCGCGCAATGTAGCTCTTTGGGGCGGGTTTGTGCTTTTGGCCGGGGCGGGAACCGCTGGGGCCTATTGGTATCTGGCGCAACCTGACATGCCCGTGGTCTCGCAAACAGGAATTTCCATCGTGCCCACTGTGGCGCGCGAACCTGAGCCCATTCCGGAACCCGCACCGGACCCGACACCTGAAAAGATCGCCGATGCACCCCCACCTGTGCCTGACCCCGCCCAGCCCCCCAAACAAGAGTTAATCGCGCAAGCCCCAACTGTGGATGAGCTGCGCGTGGATGAAACAGGACTGGCCGTTATCGCAGGGCGCGCTGATCCTTTTGCTGATATCAGCGTGCGCGCAGATGGCATTGAAGTCGCACGCGTGGTTGCAGATGGTGGCGGCAGTTTCGCCAGCGTTGCGTTTTTGCCGGCCAGTGACACGGCCCGTGTGTTGACTTTGGTCGCGATTGCGAAGGACGGGAAAGAAACGGCGTCTTTGGACGAATTGATCCTTGCGCCGATTGGGGGCGATAAACTGGCCGCCCTTGCCGAAGATGATCGCCTTGAGCCCGATCCCGAATCAAGTCTAAGCCCAGAACCAGAACCAGAACCAGAACCAGAACCAGAACCAGAACCAGAGCCTGCGCTGAGCTCTAATCCAGAACCAAACATAACAGCAGACCCAAGCCCGCAACTGGACCTTACCGATCAGCCGGACTCTGAACTTGCTAAAGCGGATCTGGCGGAAGATGTCAGCCAAACGCCAGTGGACGCTGTGATCCCAATTGAGCCCAAAGCTGATGTCGCCTCGATGGTGGACAACGACCATGCCCCCGACATTGTGGCAACAGTGTCGTCGCTGAACGCCCCTACCGTCCTGCCGACCGGGGTCGCAGTGATGCAGGTGAAACGGGATGATATTGACGTAACCTTAGGGTCCCCGACCGCGTTACTTAAGCCAAATGCGCAGACCAATTCCACGCAGCCGGTGATTCAAGGACTTGATCTGAGCGACGAAAATAGGGCTCTGACGCAACCGGACTTGCAAACTGGGGTCACGCAATTGACCGCCGCCGCAACTGGTCCCGACCAATCGCCGCGCCACCTGGCGCAAACCAAGCCAACGCCGGTGGCGCGCGTGCAAACGCGACAAATCGCGATCCTGAAATCAGACGCGGATGGCGTAAAAGTCATCCAACCCCTCGCGGCCTCGCCAAATGTCATGAGCCAGGTCGCCTTGGATACGATCAGCTATTCAGATGCCGGGGCAGTGCAATTGGCAGGACGCGCCCAGGACAGTGCGGAACACGTCCGGATCTATCTGGACAATGCGCCAATTGCGGATCTGACGGTCGGACCTGGGGGCGATTGGCAAGGGGATCTGCCCGCGATTGACACAGGAATCTACACCCTGCGCATTGACGAGGTGAACGCCGAAGGGGCGGTCACCAGCCGTGTCGAAACGCCGTTCAAACGCGAAGATCCCATCGTGTTGCAGGCCGCAACTGCCGATACGCAGGCCAAAATAGCAGCAATCACTGTCCAAAAGGGCGCCACGCTTTGGGCTATTGCGCGCGAACGTTATGGCCAAGGCACGCTGTATGTGCGTGTGTTTGAGGCCAACCGCGATGCGATCCGGGACCCAGATTTGATCTATCCCGGCCAGATCTTCACCCTTCCAAAATAACCCACAGGGCGAAACTTGGCCCTGTTGACTGGTCTTTAGGGCCTGCGCGGATTACATCGCGACAGGACGGACAGGAGATTTTATGCCCGCTGACACCACCACAGCAGCCCCACCAGAGCAAAATACGCCCAAGGCAACGCCGCCGCGGCATGATGATCGCGCTTCGGGCATGCGTACGATCCGCAAAGTGGTGCCGTATTTGTGGCCTACAGAGCCGAAATGGGTGCGCACTCGGGTGACCTGGGCGATGGCGATGCTGCTGTTGTCCAAGGTGATTTCTGTGATCACGCCGATGTTTTACAAAGGTGCTGTGGATGGGCTGGCTGAAGACGGGGTGTCGATGTTGGCCCTGGGGGCCGTTGGGTTAACTGTTGCTTATGGTATGGCGCGGCTGATGACCGTTGGCTTTCAACAATTGCGCGACGCGATTTTTGCCCGGGTGGCGCAGCGGGCTTTACGTGCCCTGGCGCTGGAAACCTTCACCCATATTCACCGTCTGTCCATGCGCTATCACATTACGCGCAAAACGGGGGGGCTTAGTCGGATCATAGAACGCGGCGTCAAAGGCGTTGAGTTCTTATTGCGCTTTTTGCTGTTTTCCATCGGCCCGCTGATCCTTGAGCTGTTGATGATTTCGTTCGTGCTGCTGGTCTTGTTTGACTGGAGCTATGTGGCGGTCGTTGCTGTCACGATTGGGCTTTACACCTGGTTCACATTCGCGGTCACGGAATGGCGTGTCAAATTGCGCCGCGAGATGAATGACCAGGACACGGATGCCAATCAAAAGGCCATCGACAGTCTGCTGAATTACGAAACGGTCAAGTATTTCAATGCCGAAAGCCGCGAAGCCGGGCGTTATGACAAAGCTATGGAAGGCTATGAGGCTGCAGCCCTTAAGACGTCCTATTCCTTGGCCTTTTTGAACTTTGGCCAATCTGTGCTGATCACCGGAGGTTTGGTAATTGTGATGGTGATGGCCGCTGTGGGGGTGCAAAACGGAACACTGACGGTGGGTGATTTCGTGATGGTCAACGCCTACATGATCCAGATCACAATGCCGTTGAACTTTCTGGGCACGGTCTACCGCGAAATTCGTCAGGCTTTAGTGGACATGGGCGAGATGTTCGATCTGTTGGAACAGCCAGCCGAGGTGGTTGATGCACCAGACGCCAAGGCGCTAAAGGTCACGGGCGGGCAGGTGCAGCTTGATAATGTGGTGTTTGGCTATGACCCGGCACGCAATATTTTGGACAAAGTCTCTATCACCGCAGAGCCGGGGCAAACTGTGGCAATTGTCGGCTCGACCGGGTCGGGTAAATCGACGATTGGGCGATTACTGTTCCGGTTTTACGATGTTCAGGGCGGGGCTTTGCGCATTGATGGCCAAGATGTGCGGGACGTGACACAGACCAGTTTGCATGCCGCGATTGGGGTGGTGCCTCAGGATACCGTGCTGTTTAATGACACAATCCGCTACAATATCGCCTATGGGCGCGACAATGCCAGCCAAGACGACATCGAAGCTGCGGCCAGGGCTGCACAGATCCACGACTTTATCGAAACGCTGCCCGAAGGGTATGACACAGCGGTGGGTGAACGCGGCTTAAAGCTGTCAGGGGGCGAAAAGCAGCGGGTTGGCATTGCGCGCACCTTGCTGAAAAATCCACCGATTTTGCTGCTGGACGAGGCGACCTCGGCCCTGGACACAGATACCGAGCAAGAGATCAAAGACGCCTTAAACGCCGCAGGGCAGGGGCGTACAGTGCTGACCATCGCGCACCGATTGTCGACTGTTGCAGAAGCGGATCAGATCATTGTTTTGGAAAAGGGGCGCGTGATCGAACAAGGCACGCATGACAGTTTGTTGCAACAAGAAGGGCGCTACGCAATGCTTTGGCACCGTCAAGCGCAGGATGAAGGCTTTGCGTAGGTCATAAAACTTGGGGCGGGCGATCCCAGGGCCTGCAAAAATGCCCCGGGCTCAAAAACATTAGTCGATGGCTTTGTCTGTCAACGTGCCCATCGCGCCGGTCATCATTTTTAGCACTTTCGCGTCGCTGGGAATTCCATGCGCACTACTCAGGGTCTTGGGGTCGTGATAGACCAGCTCGACACCCGCCGCGCCTTGATAGACCAGGACACGCAGCGGCAGATCCAGACCGGAGGTGATCCCCGCCTGCATCGCAGGTGTGCCCAGTTTTGGGTTGCCAAAGATCAGCAATTGCGCATCTGCAAGCTCCATATCCACCGAAGCTGCACCTGCGGCGTGATCTACGCGGGCAAACACGCGGGCCCCGGCACCGGTCACGGCAGCTTCGAGCTTGTCCATAGTCACAGCAACAGAATATGGGCTGGACTTGCGGATCAGATCTGCGGCAGCAGCAGGCATCGTCATGGCAAGGGTCGCTCCGGCAAAGATGACGGCTTTCAGCATGTGGATCTCCTTTCAAGAGGTCCCCAACAGGTTACATCGATCACAGCGCGAGTACACATCACGATTTTGCTGGCGCGGCGTTACTCTGCTGCAGTGATACGCGCCGGTGCTGTGCGTTCCAGCAACGGGGTTTCGTCCTGATCCCAGATGATTTCGGGGTGCACCATCCGCTTGGTTTGACGCTGCAATGCCCAATCACGCGCAGCAGTGCTGGCCCGGCCCATGGACAGACGCGCCAGCAAGCGCGCCAGCCACAGCGCATAGGTGGACACCCAAACGCGCGCAGCCAACATGGACGGCGTAAAGATCAGTGTCAAAGCCGTGGCAATGCCAAGTCCGAACACCACCGCCGTGGCCAATTGTTTCCACCACAGTGCTGTCGGGCTGTCGATTGAATAGCCGCCCGCGCCGAAATCTAAAGACAGGCCAAACATCATCGGCGCCAGGCCTGCCATCGTCGTCACAGTCGTCAACAACACAGGCCTAATCCGGTCCTGGGCCGTGCGGACAATGGCTTCGATCCGAGGCATAAAGCGCGCATAATCCTGGTAGGTATCGATCAGTACAATATTGTTGTTCACGACAATCCCCGCCAAGGCGACAATGCCCGTGCCCGTCATGATGATCGAAAATGTCTGATCCATGATCAGCATCCCCCAAAGCACACCGGTGGTGGAAAGGACCACGGCCAGCAAAACGAGCACGGCATTGTAGAACGAGTTAAATTGCGCCAGCAGGATGATAAACATCAACCCCAAAGCCGCGCTGAACGCGCTTTGCAGGAAGGCGGCGGATTCGGCTTGGTCTTCTTGATCGCCCGTCCATTCCCAGCTCATGCCGATGGGCAAAGGCGTGTCGCTCAACCATTGGGTCAGCAGTTCGATCCGTTCATTGGCGTTCACTGGGGCCATGCGCAAATCGCCTTGGTCCAGTTGATCTTGCAAATCATTGGCGGATGCTTCGCCCGACATAAGCGTATAGGTCGTGCCATCCTCGGCAATGACACCAGCATTGCCCGCGCCCGGTTGCAGCGTCGCAACGATCTGGTCGTCTGCATCCACCAACTTTTGCAGACCCGGTGTCACATCAGCCTTGATATCGAAATAGCGCCGTTGATCGACGCGGCTGATTTCGGCCAAAGACGGCACCGGCGTGCGGGTGATGAAGTTGGAAAGCGGCACCAATCCGTCGCTGGTGCGCACTTTCAAAGTGTCCAAAGTTGATAACAGCCGGTCTTCCTTGGGCAAGCGCACACGGATTTCGATTTCCTCATCCGAGCTGGGAACGCGCATATTATCAAGCCAAATACCGCGCGTGACCAATTGCACCATACCGCCGACTGTTGCCACATCAGCACCGTAGCGACCGGCTTTTTCCACATCTACATCAATCTGCCAGTCGATACCGGGCAGGGGCCGTGTGTCTTCGATCAAGATCAAGCCAGGCGTACTGTCAAATTTTTGGCGTGCCTCAGAGGCGAAGCGCGTCATGTCCGCCCAATTGTCGCCTTTCAGTCTCAGATGAACAGGCTTGCCATTCGCAGGTCCACGCCCAAGGGCCAGAATTTCAGTCCGAATTCCTGGGATTTGCGCCAACTGAGTGGTTAACTCGGCCATGACCACATCCCCATCAAAGGCGGGGGATTTTACCGATTTATGAACGGTGACGTTGATCAGGGGCAGCGTGAACCAGGGCTCGGACGTGTTGGGACGCTCGTCCCAAGGAATGGTTTCCAGCTGGATTTGACCGATTGTATCCTTGGGTGATTGCCCGCCGCCTGTGTTGGCATTCAGCCCCCCCGAGCCTGCGAAGGCAAACGCGGATTGAATTCCGGGGTGCAAATTGACGATGTCTTCAACCTGTTTGACCAGGTCGTCCTTCTCATCCAAGCTTAGATTTCCGCGTGCTAGGACGTAGACAATGGCTTGTTCTGTTTCGGATTCGACAAAGAATTCAACGCCTTTGCTGTTATTGCCAAAGTGGATCATCGTCCCGCCGACAAACACGAACACAAAGCCCGCCATGACCAATGGCATGATCGGGTTCGATGCGATCAGGTTTATGCCGTGGCCAAACCAGTTGCGTTGATAACCCGCTTTGACGCGCTCGCGGCGTTTGGGCAGCAACTTAGATCCAATCCACCGTCCGGTGATGCCAATGCGGGTGAACAGTGCCAGGACGGACAAAACGAATGTCACCGCGCCGGCCAGCCCGAATAAGGCAGCCACGACACAGCCGACAATCATTAAAAACACTTTGGTAAACGCAGGCACCACACTGCCCATCACGTCTTGCCCATCATAGCCGCCCATGGTGACGCCCATTTGTGCGCTTAAGGCTGGGATGACCATTGCCGCCCCGGCCACGGCAGCGCCTGCCAAGGGGAACAGCAAGATATGCAAATACCAGGGCAGTTCGGCGATGCGTTGCAGATTGCCCGTAATCCAGTGCTCTGCCCGGCCCGTGACACCGCCCATGACCGGCAAATAGACCAGCGCGACCACCAGCGATGCCGACAGAACGAAGATCAGTGTGACGGGCAACATGCCCATGAATTCGCCGGGGACCCCTGGCCAGAACAGCATCGGCAAGAACGCACACAGCGTGGTCGCCGTTGAGGACACGACAGGCCAGAACATGCGTTTGGCGGCCATAACGTAGGATTCCATCGGACCCACGCCTTCGGCTTGTTTCTTGTCGGCATATTCGACAACGACAATGGCCCCGTCGACCAACATGCCTACGGCCAAAATCAAGCCAAACATCACGATGTTGGAAATGCTGACGCCCATGACGGCCAAGAATGCGAAGCAAAGCAGGAACGAGGTTGGGATCGCGAAGCCCACCAGCAAAGAGGCGCGCACGCCCAACACCGCCAAGGACACGATCATCACCAAAGCAATCGCCGTCAAAACCGAGCCTTGTAGCTGTGTGACCATGGAATCCACGACCCGCGATTGATCGTTCGACGTCCCAACTTCAACAGAGGCACGCAGTTCTGCGGGCCAAGTCGTGCTTTCCTCGGCCACGACGTCTTTGACCAAAGCGGCGGTGTCGATCAAGTTAAAGCCCTTGCGCTTAACCACCTGAAGCGCCACAGTTTTTTCGCCATTAAAGCGCGCGGTGCCCTCGCGGTCCTCAAAGGTCAAATTGATCTGCGCCAAATCCCCCAGCGTGACCACCCGGTCACCATTGGTTTTGACCGGCAAGCTATACACGTCGCGGGCTTCATTGAAGCTAGACGGGATCTTGACCGCAAAGGTGCCTTGTGCGGTTTCCACTTCACCTGCCGCGATCAATTGGTTGTTGTTTTGAACTACATTTATCAGTTCGGCGGCCGTTACGTTGTACGCCTCTAAGCGCAAAGGATCTATCAAGACTTCCAGCATTTCGTCTCGATTGCCAGCCGGTGCGGCCTCAAGAACCGCGTCCATCGACTCAATACGGTCCTGCAGATCGCTTAGCACGCGGTTGAATGTACGTTCAGGCGCCGAACCTGTTAGGTTCACGATGATGATGGGAAATTCGGAAAAGTTAAATTCGTTGATCGAATATTGATCTGCGCCGTCCGGAAAATCTGCTTCGGCGCTGTTCATCGCGTCGCGCACATCTGCCATGACTTGGGTTTTGTCCCAGCCAAACTCAAATTCCAGCACCATGTTGGCGTAGTTTTCCGCACCTGTCCCTATAATTTGGTTCAACCCATCCAGATCGGCCAATTCTGTTTCCATGGTCTTGACCAGCAGCGTTTCACTGTCCGCTGCGGAAATCCCAGGGAAGGGCACCGAGATCACCAACATTGGGATCTCGATATCTGGTTCGCCTTCTTTGGGAAGAGAAATATAGGCAAACGTGCCAATTGCGAGACTTAGGACGATAAAAGCCAGAACCATCCGGGCGCGCGAGGCGGCCCAATCCACAATACCGGTCATGATTTAGGATCCTTGAAGGTCGGGGCGACTTGGACGCCTTGGGTCACAAATTCTTGGCCGATGGTGATCACGTTCACTTGCTCGGGCAAGCCAGTCAGCCAGACGCCATTTGGGGTGTCGCGCAATAAGTTTACCGGAGCGAAGGCCACGCGGTTGTCCTCGACAACGATGCGCACACCCAGTTTGCCTTCGTCGTTCAAAGTCATGGACGACGCCGGCAGCAGATGCGCCGCTTGCCCGGCCGTTTGCACCAAGATTTCAGCCGTTTGGCCGTCGCGGATAGACAGATCATCGTTTGGAACTTCGATTTCGACACGGAACGTCCGGGTTGTTGGATCGGCGCTGCGGGATAAAAAGATCACCTGACCTTCCACTGTCCTGTTCTGGCTGCTGGCCAACTGCGCGCCAGCGCGGGCCCCGACTTCGACTGCGTTCACTTCAGTTTCGGGCACAAATGCCACCAGTTTAATCGGGTTCAACTGTAAGATTGTGGCGCACAAAGCCCCCGGTTGCAGCAAAGTACCAAGTTCGGCGGTGTCGCTTTCCAGCAAGCCGGCAAAGGGCGCTGTCATGGTGAGCCGTTCGATTTCTTTTTCCGCAGCTGCAATGCCAGCTTCCGCGGATTCAATGCCCGCTTGTGCGGCCTCGATACCTGATTGAACCCCGGATACGCCCGACTTTGCGGCCTCAACCCCCGCTTCGGCGGCAGCCAAAGACGCGCGGGCTGACGCAACGGTGGCTTGCGTGTTCTTCACGCGGGTGTCTGCCGCAAACCCATCGCGCGACAGCTTAACGGCCACATTTTCGTTTGTGAGGGCCTCTTCAAGCCGCGCCTGCGCTTCGGCAACCCGCGCTGCAGCTTCCGGGATCCGAGTTTGTGCTTCGGCCACACGCGTTCCGGCTTCGGCTTTGCGGGCGATGGCTTCGCTAAGCCGCGCCTTTGCTTCCGCGAGGGACGCGCCGCGTGTGCCGGGATCTAGGACACACATGGGCTGACCAGTTTCCACATATGTTCCTTTGCGGATCGGCGTTGATACCACAGTCGAAGACGTTTCAGAGCGCACATCCACTTGGCGCAACGCTTCCGTTTGACCGCGCAGGACCAAGCCATTGTCAATCACCTGCGCCTGCGAGCGTTGCACAACAACTTTGATCAAGCCATCTGCTGACACCCCAGAGTCAGGCTGGGTCGCGTCGTCTGTCTGTTCAGCCAAGTCGACTTCGGGCGCTGCGAACTGTGCCACCAGCCATTCGCGTTCGATGACGACCAAATAAAGAATAACTGCAACGATTACGCTTAGAACAATCGGAAAGATCCGCATTTCAGGCCTCGTGTACCGGTATTGGGCAAAGCAATTGCCACTACTATAGTGCGATATATGTACTCAATACGCTAAACTAACCAGTTCAGTTTATTTTTTTTTGTATTTTGCTGCAACGATGTGCGGAGGCGTTTGGGAATTGCCATGCTATGCGATGCCAAATCTTGCCTAAAGCTGTGTCGAACAAAGGGTTTTGCAGATTTGGGATACGTGAGGCGCGCGGTGTAATTTGAAAGCTGAGATGTTTTAACGCACGAAAAACAATGCGGTTTCAGGTACATAAGTCACGATCAGTAAGACCATCAAGATCAAAAGGATAAAAGGAATCACAGCGCGGCAGATCGTTAGGAAGTTTTCTTTGAAGGCGGTCATTGCGACAATAATGTTCAAACCCAAAGGCGGGGTCAAAAACCCGATTTCCAAGTTGATCACCATAATGACGCCGAAATGGACCGGATCGATTCCATAGGCCAAAGCTGGTGCCAGAAGAAGCGGCGCCAGGATCAGAATGGCGCTGATGATGTCGAACAGGCAGCCCACGACCAGCAATAAAAGATTGACCGCCAGCAGGAACATGATGGGATTTGACGTGGCTTCAGTGATCCAAAAGGCAAGCGCGTCAGGGATTTCTTCTATTGTTAAGATCGTTTTGATCGACAAAGCCACCGCAACAATGGGGAAAAGCATCCCAAGTAGTTTGGCGGTCTCAACTGCCGTTGCGTAGAAATCACGCAACTGTAGTTCGCGGTGGATAAAGATCTCGACACATAAAGCATAGACCAGCGCGACGGCGGCGGCCTCGGTGGCCGAAAAGTATCCTGAATATATTCCGCCCAACAGGATCACCGGCAGCAAGGCAGACCATCCGCCGCGCACCACGGCGCGACGAAATTCGGCGCCATCAAACTTTTGTGCGGGCATTTTGCGATTCACCCAAAGCGAATAGGCCGCCAGGACAAAGGCGATCATCAACCCCGGGATCACGCCTGCCAAAAACAGATCGGCAATCGATGTTTCTGTCACAATTCCATATAATATCAAAGGAATAGAGGGTGGGATAATAATACCAAGCGTGCCGCCCGAGGTCAGTGCACCCAGGACAAAGCGCTTGTCATACCCTTCTTTCAGCAAAGCGGGGTACATGATCGTGCCTACGGCCAAAAGTGTCACTGGCGACGAGCCCGAGATCGCGGCAAAGACGGCACAGCTTAGGATCGTTGCAACGGCAAGCCCGCCGGGCAGGGGACGTGTCACTGCGACGGCCAGGTCAATGAGGCGCTGTGCAATGCTGCCACGCGTCATCACACTGCCTGCCAAAAGAAACATTGGAATGGCTAACAGAAGGGAATTGTCCAGACTAATCCAAATATCTTCCGCCAGATATTCCAGATGCCCATCGCCCCAAACCAGATGCACATAGGCGGCCGCGCCCAACAGGATCACGATCACATTTTGCCGCAAAGCCAACGCGCTGAGAACCAGCAGCAGAAGGATGACGGCAGCCATGTTCAGACGGCCCCGTCAGGATTAGGCTTCAGGTCAGGGCGCAGCGCAAAGATACCGTGCTTTATCGCGCAGGACAAAAACGCGTAAGGGATGATAATCTGCAAGGGCCAGACCACGAAATAAAAGACCGGCGCGCGGTCTTTTGCGACCATCGAAACCTCGACAAAGCTAAGCGCCACAATGGCTGAGGCGATGAAAAATATACATGAAATCACGTCGCCGATGCGGATGGCTGTGCTTTCGTGTTTTTGGAACACAAAATCCATAAACCCTGGGCGCAGGTGGGCATTGTCCGATGTGGCGAGGGTCAGGCCAAGAAACCCCGCAAGGATCGCGCCGTACACGGCCAGTTGATCTGCGCCCAGAAACGACGTGCCAAACACTTCTCGGCCCACGACGTCATAGATCAAAAGGGATGCGACGACCGCATAGGCTGCCGTCGCGCACAGACTTTCGACAAAGCGAAGGCCACGCAAGATCAGGTGCATCTTCGGGGGTCTCCTGGTTTAGGAACAGGCCGCTTTTGCCGTTTGGATTGCCTCCCATTTGGCTTTGGCCGCATCCCCCATGTCGTTCAGGATGACATCCTGCGCAGGCGCAGCAAGGGCTTTCCATTGCGCCAATTCATCATCGCTTAAGTTGATGATCGTCGCCCCTTCGCCTTCGGCTTTCTTCAGTAAAGCCCCTTCTGCGCCGCGCAAAGCGGCCCGCAAATCAAGGAAGATCGGGGCGGCTTCTGTGACCCAGGCTTGTTCGTCCGCGCTGAGCCCGTCCCAGGTTTTTTTGGACATAACGATACCGCCCACCTGGTGCTGATGGCGTGTCAAAGTGATGTGCGAGGCCACCGCCGGATAGCCCACAACAATGCCAAAGACGGAAAGCTGTGTTGCCCCATCCACCTGGCCCGTCTTCATGGCTGGGATTGTGTCTTTTGGGCTTAAGGGAACTGCTGTGACCCCGGCTTGCTGCATGAACTTCGTATCTGTCGCCGAAGGTGCCGTGCGGATTTTCACGCCGGACAAATCCGTGGGCACACGCGCACCGTCTTTGGTATAGAGAACTTGATACCCAACTTCCATCCAGCTGAGCGTCTTGATCCCGGCGGCCTCGAATTCAGCCCCAAACGTGTTCAGCAAGTGGTTGTCAGCAACGCAGTCAAACTGTTCGGGCGTGTCAAATGCGTAAGGCGAGGCCAAAAGACCAAAGGTGGGCACAGCCAAGGACACTGCCGTGTTGGACATAACGCCCATGTCAATGCGCCCGCGTGCGATCTGTTTGATCACATCCTGCTCGCCGCCCAGTTTTGAGCCCATATAGGCTTTGATGGTCAATGCACCGCCCGATAGGTCCGCAACCTTGTCCACGAATTTTTGCGTCACAGCCCCCCATGGCGAATTCGGTGGCGGCGCCATAGAAAGGCGAAGCTCTTTTGCCTCGGCTGCAACGGCACTAAGGCTGAGCGTCAGCGCATACATATACATCTTTTTCATTGGTTCTCTCCTCCCTGAGAAAATCGGATTTTAGTCATGCAGATAAGGTGTAAGCGCGGCCATCACGCGGTCTGCCAGATCTGGATCGTGCAGGTGCAAGGGTCCGGGATCATGCAGCAATGCATTCACCAACAGTCCAAAGGCCAACTGAATTGCGATTTCAAGTTTGTGCGCCACTGCGTCTGGCAGATCGGCTGTGGCAAAGGCGACGACTTTTGCGGTGGTTTGGCGGTTGGGCTGCCAGCCGGCAGGGATTCGACGTTCATAGCTGAGCGCGGCCTGCACCAATCCGGTATGGGTTCGAAAATACGAAATCGCAAAGTCCACACACAGGCGAAGCCGGTCTGGGACGCCAAGACTGGCAACTTGCTGAGGCGCAAAAATCTGGTCCGCCAGCGCATCTTGTTGCGCCGCGACACTGGCCTGAACGGCGACAAAATACTCTGTCTTATCCGCGAAGTAGCTGTAAAAAGACCCAGTTGAAAACCCAACGGCTTGGGTGATTTCCTGAATAGAGATCTCATCCATCCCGCGGGCATTGAACAGCGCGACACCCGCGTCCAGCAAAGCTTGGCGTCGCGCTTTGCTGCGGGCCTGCTTGGGGTGCGTTTCGGGCGATATCTGGCGGTGTGACAGCACGGGGGCCTCTTGTTCAGACTTGAATATGAATTCAAGTTCATGTTTTGTGGTCGCGTCAAGACTTTTGTGATGAGCGCTATGCCTGATACGACCGATACCCCCGACACGCTAAGCCCGGCGCAGGCGCCGAACCCAAATGTAATTTTGATCTTTACCGACAATCAACAGGCGGCGACATTGGCATGTTACGGCAATACCGAAGTCCACACGCCCAATCTTGATCAACTGGCCGCAGATGGCATGCAATTTAACAAAGCCTATTGCGCCAATTCGTTCTGCTCGGCATGTCGTGCCTCGACTTTGACGGGGCTGATGCCGTCCCAACACGGGGTGCATTCTTGGATCGATGATCGTAATACGCAGGACTGGCCCAAGGGCTGGCACGCTTTGTCTGGCCTTGCAACTTTGCCCGAACAGCTGCAGCGGCTTGGCTATAAGACAGGGATATTTGGCAAATATCACTTGGGCGATCCGACCAGCCCTGCGCAAGGATGGGATCGGTGGGTGACGATGGCAGACGGGCACGTACGCAGCTTTTATGACAACGATATTTATGAGGATGGTCAGACCTATAAACAACCGGGTCATAGCGTGGATTTTTTCACCGACAAAGCCGTTGACTTTATTCAAGAACAGACCGGTCCGTACTTTGCTTATATTCCTTTTCCAGCGCCTTATGGGCACTGGCCTGCGACCAATGATGGCAATCGAAACCGGCATGCCGCGCGTTATGATGCGTGCCCGATGGACAGCATCCCGCGGCTAGGCTTGCGCGCCTCGGCAGTTCAAAATTACGACATGATCAAAGAGGGCAGTGGCAAGGGGCTTGATTTCTCACTGATCCTGCGCGCGCCAAACGACCTGCCAACTTTGCGCAATTACTATAGCCAAATCACCATGATCGACGATGCGGTGGGCAAATTGCGTGCGACTGCGCCAGATGCGTTGATTGTTTTCACCACCGATCACGGGATGTCGCTGGGGCATCATGGCTTTTGGGGGCATGGCGGCTCAACTTATCCGTCAAATTTGCACCTGGCCGCGCATTCAATCCCGATGATTGTCGCCCATGACGGCCATGTGCGTGCAGCGGAAAGGCAAGATATCCTGGTCTCGAATGTCGATGTCTATGCCACGGTCCTGGACTATGTCGGCGCCACGCCGGATCCCGCCCTGCCCAGCCGGTCCTTTGCAGGTCTGCTCAAAGGTGAGGCCATTGCCGATTGGGGCGCGGATGAAGTCTATTCCGAACAAGAAGAGACCCGCGTGATCCGAACGCCGCAATGGGCTTTGTTCAAACGGTTCAGAAAAGAAGGTGCGCCTGAACTTGAAGATGAGCTGTTCAATGTGATCGTTGATCCGAACGAGACGAAAAATCTGGCGCAGGATCCTGGACATGCGCATATTTTGGCCGACCTCAGCGCGCGGATTGATACGTTTTTCGCAACCTATTCCGCGCAAGATGCCGATATGTGGCGCGGTGGTAAACCGATCCAGAATTCAATGATGAAGGGGTATTGGCGCGACATTTGGGGCGCGGATTGGGGGCCTGTCTATACCTATGACGCGCCTTGAATTCGTCTCGATTGCCGCTGGAGTGTTCCAGATGGGCGCAGATGATGCGCGCCACCCAGAGGACGGCGAAGGACCAATCCGATGCGTGCATTTGCGACAGTTTCAAATCGCGTCCTGTGCTGTCTCAAACGCGCAATTCGCGCAATTCATTCGGGCAACGGGGGTGGTCACTACGGCAGAGCACCGCGGATCCAGCCATGTCTTTTATGCGCATCTTGTTGATCCAAGGGACCACCCGATCCCTTTGGCCGAAGCGCCTTGGTGGCGCGATGTGCGTGGGGCTTGTTGGCGCAAACCAAATGGGACAGACGACGCGCGGCCCGATTTGCCCGTGACCCATGTGTCGTTTGCCGATGCGCAGGCCTATTGTGCTTGGCGCGGGGTCCGTTTGCCGACCGAAGCAGAATGGGAGAGGGCCGCAAAAGGCGGCGATAGCGGCGACACCAACATCTGGAAAGGCAGTTTCCCGGACGCGCCCATCGCGACGCCTGGACCCCGCGCCGTTAACAGCGGTGTACCTAATGCGCACGGGCTTTTTCACAGTTGCGGCAATGTCTGGGAATGGACCGCCGACGGATTTGGCCGTCTGCATTCGCCCCGCCCTGCACGCAACCCCTCTGGGCATCTTGGGGCACTGGCGAAAGTGGTGAAGGGGGGGTCGTATCTTTGTTGCCCCAGCTATTGCGCGCGGTTTCGCCCCAGTGCGCGCCGACCTGAACACCCGGCTGCAACGACGGGTCATCTGGGGTTTCGCGTGGCCGTCAGGTCTGATGCACATGCGCAAACATAAGGGGTTTCGGCCGCATCCATGCGATACCCGTCCAAGCACCGACGCCCGATTGAGGTGCATAGCGATGTGTGCATGGTGGCGTTTCAACACAAAACCTGTCCTCAATCCCGACAAAAACAATCAGGCGTAGTCACGCCGCCAAATCCGCGCTAAAGCGGTTCGAGTGATACGTGACTCATGTTTTCGTGGCTTTTCGCTTTGTTCAAATGCGCAAAGGGATGTGCGATGGCTCAGGTTAAATTCGAAAAGCTATAGGAACACGCAAATTAACGATCAGGTGCGATACGTCTCTATGGACACAAAGCTTATTTCCAGCTTGGCGCTTTTGGTGGCGGGTATTTGCTTGCTGCCTTTGATTGGTGTGCTTGCCGCTGCGGTTTTTGGCAGTTCTGACACATTGGCCCAGCTCGCCCAGACAGTTCTGTGGCGCTATACGTGGACGACGTTGATGTTGGTGGTGCTGGTCTCGGCCGGCAGCATCGTGATTGGAACTGTGACTGCGTGGATTGTGGTGACGTGTGCGTTTCCGGGGCGGCGATTTTTCGAAGTCGCGTTGGTCATTCCTTTGGCCTTTCCGGCCTATGTTTTGGCCTATGCGTATACGGATGTGTTGGATCACCCTGGGATTGTGCAATCAACGCTGCGTCATGTGATGGGGTGGGGGCCGCGCGACTACTGGTTTCCAGAAATCCGATCTTTGGGCGGGGCGGCGTTGATGTTGACGCTTGTGCTGTATCCGTATGTCTATCTGCTGGCGCGGGCGGCATTTCGACTGCAAGCGGCGACTCCGTTCTATGCGGCGCGCTCGCTTGGGTCTTCGCCCTTGGCTGCATTTTTGCGCGTGTCTTTGCCCATCGCGCGTCCAGCGGTGGCGGCGGGCACGCTTTTGGTTGTGATGGAGACCATCGCCGATTTTGGAACCGTTGCGCATTTCAGCGTCCAAACCTTTGCCACGGGGATCTATACCAGCTGGTTTGGTCTGGCCGATCGCGGTGCTGCGGCGCAATTGGCTTTGGGGCTTTTGGCCTTCGCTTTGCTGGTCGCGGGACTTGAACATATCAATCGCGGCGGGGCTGGGTTTGGTGTGAAGGGACGGCAGGAACCGTTTGCGCGGTTTAAACTGAAGGGGCGCCAAATGGCTCTGGCGCAATTGGCCTGCGCGCTGCCGATCTTGTTGGGCGTGATTATCCCGACGGTAACGCTGGTGTTAATGGGGCTGCGCTCTGAGCAAGATATTTTCAGCCCGCGCTATGTGCGGTTCATCCAAAGCACCCTGACGCTGGCCAGTATTGCCGCCATCATCACAGTGGTCGCCGCCGTTCTTTTGGGAACATTCAACCGTGTGGTTCAAAGCCGTGCTGCGATTTCGTCGTTGTTTATCGGTCGGTTGGGGTATGCGGTGCCCGGCGGAGTGATCGCGGTGGGGCTGTTGGTGCCTTTCGCAAATTTTGACAATTGGCTCGATGCGCGGATGGAAGCGTGGTTCGACATTTCGACGGGCCTTTTGATTTCAGGCTCAATCTGGCTGCTGATTTTTGCCTATATGATCCGATTTTTGGCCGCTGCGATTGGCGCGTATGATAGCGGGTTGGCCACAGTGACCCCAAATATGGATGCCGCCGCGCGCGTGTTGGGGCGCACAAGTTGGGGGACGGTGCGCAACATTCACCTGCCTGTGCTGCGCCCAAGTATCCTAACGGCGCTGGTGATTGTCTTTGTTGATACTGTGAAAGAACTGCCCGCCACGCTGATTTTGCGACCTTTCAATTATGACACGCTGGCTGTGCAGGCGTTCCGTCTTGCCTCGGACGAGCGTTTGGAAGGGGCGGCGGTGCCCAGCCTGATGATCGCGGGGATTGGTTTGATCCCTGTTATTCTGCTGTGCGCACAGATAGGGGATTGGCGCAAAGCAGATGGGTAGGGCCGTCGCGTTATTTCCAGCCTGCCACGTGCAAAATCTTCTTGAGCGTGTCGCGTTCACTTGACTTCAGTGCGTTTCAAAACACGCGGTCAAACGCATGCCAGAGGCAGCTTGTTTTGACTGCGATTTAACGCGACACGCTCTAAGCCGCTCATATTTGCGGCGATATCTGACAGGGCAATCGCATCGCGCCAGATCGCGCGGGCTGCGAAAATGAAAACCACTGATTGTCGGCGTCCATACCCGCGATCAGCTGATCGGCTTAGCCTTGAATCCGGTGGATCGTGATGCAAGCCAAGCTGCGAGGGGTTTTATGGAAATGTCTCATCCCTATACGACTGACTGACTTAGTCAGTCATATACGTCGGAAATCAATTCAACTCTTTCGGTAAACCCCGTCAGCTTTTGGTATGCTGTGCTGTGTTCATTTGAATTTGCACACGGCCCGCGGCCACCCGGACTGGAAACATGCGCATGGGGCGCGTTGCGGGGGCGGAAACGGGGCGCCCATCGCGCACATCAAAAGCCCCTTGGTGCAGCGGGCACTCGATGACATGACCGTCAAAATATCCATCACACAGATCTGCGCCCCCGTGATTGCACAGCGCCAAGGACGCATAAATCCCTGTTTTCGTTTGGTAAATTGCGATTGCACGGGCGCCGATATCGACCCGTATCGGCCAATTTGGATCCAAAGCGTCAACGCCAATCGTGTCCACCCAGCCGTCGCTCATGTGCGGGGACGGTCAAATACTTGGCGTAAAATATCCCGGTGTGCGCCTAGATATCCTTTGGGTTGCACGTGGATGTGATCCTTTAACTTTTCGTGCAGGCGGGGCAGGGCGTGATAGGGCACAGAGGCCACGTAGTGATGTTCTGCGTGATAATTCATGTTCCAAGCCAAAAAACGCCAAGGTAATGAGACCAGATTGGTGCGGGTATTGTCGCTCATCTGGGCAACTGTCGGGCGGCCCACGTGTTCTGTCATGCGAATAAAACGCATCACGGGTTCGCCCAAAACCAAAGGCATGAACCAGAACCAGATTGGACCGGTCCATCCCGTGATAAGCATAAGCACAATCAACCCCAAATACAGCGCGGCCATCGCCTGCGCTTCAAGAACCACCACGCGATCTGCGACCTTGGGCAGGAACTTGCGCTCATGCGGTGTGATCCGACCCAAGGCATGGCGAAAAAGTTCGCTGAATTTCGTGCGCCAGTAGGGAATGGCGCTAAGATACCATAGATATTGACCAAAAGTTTGCGGCATAGGGACCAGTTCAGGGTCGTGGTCTTCGATTTGCGTATGCGTGTGGTGGTCGCAATGCTCGTAGCGGAAAAATTGATGGGGCAGAATTATGATCGCGCCGCAGATATTGCCGATCACATCATTCAACCGCCGTGTGCGAAACACGGTATAATGCACACATTCATGTTGCAGCGAGAAATGATGCACCAGCACGATGCCATGCACAAACATCGCAGGCCAGATCATCCAACTGTCATAGGCCAGCCAAATCATTGCCGAGCTGGCAGCCAACACAGCAGCCCAAAGCGTCAGATGCACAAATGCCGGACCGTTTCGTCGCTGCATCAAATCCCGTAGCTCAGCCCGCGTGATTTTGTTTTCGCGCAACGCTTGGGTCAGGGGGGTGATGATCGCATCTGGCATGGATGGCTTAAGTCCTTACTGCACGCTGACTTATACCTGAGGACTCACGTATCGCAAATGTCCCAAGAACGCGAAGTGTGGCAGGGCCTTTCAAAGCGGGCCCGCTGAAATGAAAAACCCCGCCAAACAGCGTTTGACGGGGCGAACGGTGGGTTAGAAGTAAGCTGGGCGCTACTCTTGCTGACCCATGAACATCAACAGGAATTGGAACATGTTGATGAAACTCAGATACAAGCCCATTGCGCCATTGATCGCGGACTTTTCAAGCCACTGCTGGTCGCCGTGCGATGCGTGCGCCAAGTATTCAGTCTTGATGGTCTGTGTTTCCCACGCGGTCAATCCGGCAAAGACCAACAGACCAATAATGGAAATCGCGAACATCATGGCAGGCGAACCCAGGAAGATGTTGATGATGGACGCCACGACCACACCAATCAAACCCATGATCAGGAACGAACCCCAACCCGAGATGTCTTTCTTAGTGGTGTATCCCCACAAGCTAAGACCTGCGAAGGCGATGGATGTCACCAGGAATGTTTGCGTGATCGAGTAGGCGGTGAACGAGATGAAGATCCAGCTCATCGACAGGCCCATCAGCGTTGCGAAGGCAAAGAAACCCAGTTGCACAGTCGCTGCTGACCCACGACGCATCATCGCGCCCCAGCCCAGGAACAAGAACGCCAGCGGCGCGAACATGATGACCCAGCGTAGGGGCGATGTGTAAATCGCAGCACCCAAGCCTGTCAGCATTGTGCCATTGCCCAATTGTCCGACAGATGCAGATGGATCTGTTGTTGTTGCCAATCCCGCGATGGCCCAAGCCGCCAGTGCTGTAATCAGCATGCCCACGGACATTGTGCCGTAGACTTTATTCATGTGGGCGCGAAGCCCTTCGTCGATCTGGACCGCGCGGGCGTCTGCCGCCGATGTCCGCATCGTGTTCAGTTCAGCCATTAAGACCTCCACGTATTATAAGGCTGGGCGCGCTGGACTATTCCAGCGACGTCATCGCATCAAATATTGAGGTCGCAGGGGGTAATTTCAAGGGTTTTTAGTCAGAAATGGCCCCAAAATTGGAGCCATTTTAAAGATATCGAGTAACTGGATGAAAATGTGCGCTTTTTCAGCGTCTCCAAGTGTTCGGGACATCCCAAAAGGGGCGATTGGCTTCCGCGTCGGCATCTGTGCGGCTGATCCCGAGGTCAACAAGTTCGCTATCCTCAAGCCGTTTCAATGCGGCGCGTTGACGGCGGACTGCGGCGGCGGTGCGTGCGAAGGCAAACAGATTTACGCGGCTGGGTGCCATTGTGGTCGAGTGGATTACGTCAAACAAGGCCATGGGTATCTCCAATCTTGATATTGTGATGTTTGCGTCGTGTTGTATCAATTATCTTGATCTATATGGTGGATCGTGTTTGATTTGTGAAACGAATGTTATTGAAGTTTTGAATCAAGGATTGTGATGAATGAGGACGCTGGACCTAACCACGCTTAGATCTTTTGTTGCCGTCGCGGATAGCGGCGGGGTGACGCGGGCTGCGGGGGTATTGCATTTGACGCAAAGTGCGGTGTCGATGCAGCTGAAGCGTCTGGAAGAGTCCTTAGATATCGCGTTGCTGGATCGGTCCGGGCGCGGCATTGCACTGACGGCAGCAGGCGAGCAAATGCTGGCTTACGCACGGCGTATGCTTGAGCTGAATGACGAAGTGGTGACGCGCCTAACGGCACAAGATTTCGAAGGTGAAATTGTTCTGGGTGTGCCGCATGACATTATATATCCATATCTGCCGCCTGTTTTGCGCCGCTTTAGCATCGATTTGCCACGGATGCGCATCCGGCTGATCTCGGCCCCGACACGGGCGTTGCGGGATATGTTTGGGCGCGGCGAAGTGGATGTGGTGCTGACAACAGAAGAGCAACCTGGCCCAGGCGGCGAAGTGTTGGTGCGCCTGCCTTTGGTTTGGGTGGGTGCGCAAAGTGGGGCGGCCTGGCGTCAACACCCGCTGCCGGTCGCGTTTTGCACCAATTGTATCTTTCGCGCTGGGGTGCTCGACCGGCTGAACCGCGCCGATATGCAGTGGGATATGGTGGTGGAAAGCGATTTGGACAATGCAGTTGAGGCCGTTGTCAGTGCGGATTTGGCTGTGCATGCCGCGATTGCTGGTAATCTTGCGCCCTTAACGGAAGCCATTGATCACAAAGGCGCGCTGCCGGATCCCGGTGAGACGCGCATTGTTCTGTATGTGCAATCTGGCGATCAACCAGCCCTGACGGCCCTGCGGGATATGCTGCGTGCGGCCTATCGTTCGGGCGGTGTCCTTAGCGACGCGCCGATCAAAAGCGATGCGACCAACGTTCAGGTGTGACCGCCAGCCATCCAGCCATAGCGTCACATTGTGATGACGACTTTGCCAGTCGATTTCCGTGTGCGCAGCAACTCGAACCCGTCCGCCACTTGGTCCAGAGGTAATGTGTGGCTGATATGGGGCTTGATATCCCCAGCCGCATACCAATCCATCAGCGTGCGCATCGACTGGATCAATGCATCGGGTTTGAACTTCATGTATCCACCCCAATAAAAGCCGATCAAATTGATGTTTTTGACCAACAGATGGTTCGCGGGAACTTTTGGGACATCGCCGGACGCAAATCCAATGGTCAGAATGCGGGCTTCGGGTTTGCACGCGCGGAAGGCCGCTTGAAACGCTTCGCCACCTACGGGGTCATAGACGACATCAACACCGCCCAGCTCTTTCAATGCGCCGCGCAGATCGGCGTGGTTGGCATCCAGCACGTGATCCGCCCCAACGGATTTGGCCACGGCCAGCTTATCTGCACCCCGCGCCACGGCAATGACTGTAGCCCCCATCCGCTTGCCGATTTCCACCGCCGTCAAACCCACGCCACCTGCAGCCCCTAAGACCACCAGCGTCTCGCCTGGTTGCAACTGCGCGCGATAGTCCAGCGCCATGTGACTGGTCCCATACGCGATTTGAAAAGCTGCAGCGTCCGTGAAGCTCATGCCATCCCGAAGCGGGGCACACAGCTTGGCGGGAAATGCGCCCTGTTCCGCCAGCCCACCTTGTCCGCCAAACACCACCACCCGCTGACCCGGTGTCAAATTTTGCACATCCGCGCCAAGTGCGCGCACGACGCCAGCAACCTCCATACCCAAGGTGAACGGGGCAGGGGGCGTGTCCTGATACGTGCCTTTGACCATCAACAGATCAGCAAAATTCAACCCACATGCATGAATATCCAACACGACCTGGTCCGGCCCCGGGGTCGGGATTGGCAAATCGACCAGTTGCGGGGCTTGGCCGTCTTCAGCAATGTGAAATGCACGCATAAGTGTTTCCTTTTTGTTGGCGGAACTGTCGGCTCAATCGACAGGATATTGGTGTGATTGACCAGATCCAAACTTTGATGTCGCGCATCTGCGCCTTGAAATGTGCCAAAACAATCCGCGACCAATTTTTTAAAATGTCCGTGCAGCGTGCGGTGCTCTCTTGATAATTGAGTGAATATCGGTAAAGTACTACCTACAGTAGGCAAGTGCTGACCAAAAATTTTGGTATTTCCTAACTGGGAGCGCGTAAACGCATCACCGGCCGCCACAACCCAATTTACTAATCGGCGGTCTTATTAGGAGCCCTATAATGCCACATATCGTGGACGTTCATGTTGGAAAGCGCATTCGCCAAAGGCGGTGGCTGATAGGCATGACACAACAACAGCTGGGTGATAGCGTTGGAATCAAATTCCAACAAATCCAGAAGTACGAAACCGGTGCGAACCGGGTAAGTGCATCTCGGCTTTGGGATGTCGCTGAAGCCCTTGATGTTCCAGTAACTTTCTTCTTTGACGGCCTGGCGCCAAAAAGCGAAGCCAAGGGTGACGCGCCCCGCATTCCAGCGGATTTGGCGGATGACAAAGAGGCGATG
>JBGCEM010000136.1:0-5132 GCA_045106335.1 Paracoccaceae bacterium
TGACGGCAATAAATGGCGCATCACACGTGAAAGAGGAAAAGGACGGTCTGTATTTGGTACGATGAAGTAGATCGACCAAACCTCTTGCCTAACGCGCTTTGAGTTGAGTGGTATTTGCACCACTCAACATAACCTTGATTAAAGGTCATATATTGACCTAAATTTTGAATGCACTCTCTGATCACGAATAACCCAGCAAGCCCTTACGGCTCAATGCTGCAATTTGTATGAAGTTTTGGACTGTAAGTCCCACGCCCCTCGCAATAAGGCGTGAGCTGCGGTGCTTAAGCGCGCCGACGGACGATACCTAACGCGCCAAGACCTGCCAACAGAAGCGGAAGTCCTGCGGGCAGTGGGACGGCTGCGATTGGATCAATGGGGTCGGTGATGCCGTTCTCAACGGTCAGTGCGTAGCCAAGCGATGTGAAGATCGATCCGGCACCAATGCCTGTTGGGCTACCTGTGTACATGTTCACGAGGCCCGGACCTGACAGAGCGTTTGGTTGTGTAGATGCATTCCCGCTGATGCCATAGCTTAGGCCGGAAGACCCATTTGTGAACCGCACAATGAAATTCTCGTCGATGGTCGTTGCGATGTTGAACGCCGATAAATCCCACGTCAGGGCGAAGAACTGAAATCCGGTCCCACCCAAAATAGAAGAGCCGCCATAGATATCGGCACTTGAAAAACTTGCTGTGGCAAGTTCGTCCGCCACACTTGGAAGGCCGCTAGACTGCCCCCGCCAAAAGTGTCAATTCCAGATCAAAACCTGCGGCAGCGGCAGTGCTGCCTTCCTGAATCCACACAGTATACGTGTCGAGCGTGCCCGCAACATCGCTGTTAATACGGTTGCCCAGCACTGTTGTGTCGCTTGCGTAGAACGCCCAGTTGCCCGTGGCGTTTTCCGCATAGCCGTCGGCCGATATGACAGCCGCTTGGGCAGCGGATGCCCCAACCGCAAGCGTTGCCCCGATCAGCATCGATTTTAGAAATGTCATAATAGTTCCTCACTATTGGCAAAACAGCCCCGTAGCGGGGCCAATCCAACATGGTGAACAAAATGATTCCCCACACCGCATACTGCAAACGCTGTATGCGGTGAGTTTCAGACATGCTAATCTGCGCCAATGGCAGAAAAGTCCTTGCAAGAAATCGAGAACAAGCTGAGGGCTACCGCCGGAGACCCATTTCGTTTCGACGAACTTGTGGAAACCTGGAACGTCTTATTCGACGCACATGGTGCAGACGGCCCAGAGGCCGGACCCGCAGAGGTAGAGCGCATCGTCGATGCTACTTTTGCAGCCTTTGGCGGGGCTGAGGATGATCAACGCCGCAGTCAACTGCAAAGGGTGATCAACGGTCTGCCCCATGCCGCTTTGATGGTACGCGGTGACGGCGTGATCACTGGATTGAATGAAGTGGCCTTGGAACGGCTGGACCTTGATCCCGGCGACCTTGTATCCAAGATCGATTATGCGCTGGAGCGGGATGAACCATTGGTTGAGGTCATTTCGTCAGCGTTGGATCGGCGCAATGGCTCTGGCGAGGTGGTGCTCAAACGCGCGGTGCATGGTGCCAGTGACCGCGCCGCCACCCTTGCGATTGTTCCCTCGCGCGGAGCCGAGGCCGGTTTGGACATGGCATTGCTTTTCGTCATCGACCCGGTTTGGCGCGCTGAGGTAGAGGCACTCATGGCCCGCGCGTATGAGCTGACAAGTGCAGAGGCCCGTGTGCTGATGGGATTTCTGGATGGGCATTCCCTGCAAGATGTGGCCGCGCAACGCGGCACCTCATATGCCACTGTGCGCACTCAATTCCAGACGGTGATGGCTAAAACAGGTGCTCGGTCTCAGGCTGAATTGATGCGCAACACGCTAGCGGTGTCGCAGTTCTTCACGGACGTCAAGAAAGTGGCCGACGTGGCAGGGCATCCTTATCGCAAACGCATTGATCTGTTCCGTCCCGGCGGACGCAGTGTCGATGTGACCTTGGCGGGCGACATGAGCGGGCCTTTGGTGGTGTACATTCCTGATACGACGCAATGTACCTTTCAAGCGCAAGTGGAGGCAGCGTTCCTTCTGGCTGGGATTTGCGTGGCATCACTTTGCCGTCCGGGTTTTGGCCGCACAGACCCACCGGTTGCAGGGCATGACTATGAAATGTGCCTGGCGGAAGACATCGCCGCGTTTCAAGACCAATATGGAGCCAAGAAAACGCCAGTGATGGCGCATAATTCGTCGTCTTGCTTTGCCTACCGGGTGGGTGCGCTCATTCCCGACCGTGTTAAGTGTATTGTTGTTGTATCATCGCTCGTGCCCAAGAAATTCATGAAAGCCGAGGAAGTCGGCTCCCCTTGGGTGGCAGCGTTGATGCGCACGGCACAAATCTCGCCACGTATGTACCGGATGATCGTTGGGGCAGCGATCCGGTCATGGAAAGCTATGGGCAGCAGGCGCATGTTTTCTTTGCAGTTTGCTAGTTACAAACGCGACGTGGCGCTGGCCATCCTGCCCGAAAGCGTTGAAGAACACGAAAGCGCGGTCAACAGAGCCTTGGCGCAAGGCCTTGATTACGCAGTCATTGCCTTCGACCATGCGATGCGCGATTGGAGCGATTGGATCACAGATTGCCCCGTGCCCATCGAGTTGATCCAAGGCCGGCATGATCCCATTGCATCGGCGGGCAGCATTGAAACACTGGCTGCAGCCTATCCGGATCAAATCAAAGTGCATATGATTGAAGATGGCGGTTACATGCTGTTCATGAGCCATACTCGGCAAATGGTGGACCTGCTATCGGCAGCGGCACGACGTTGAAATAGTGATAGTGGCTCTAGATCAAAGCTTTTCACCAAGATGTCCCTCAATTGCCAGCAGAGTTAATAGCTCTCAGATTATCTTAGATAACTAAATGGAAAGTGACACTCTGCTATATCTAGAGTTGCAATCCTTCCAATACTTCGAATTGAAGATTGGCTGCAAAAAAAAGACCTTCCTATCAATCACATAATTACACCTATAGGTTATGAGAGCTGACATAAAATTTGGAAGACCTATTGTGCGCGCAGTTTTTCTAATTTGAAGATCTATGTTTACTACTAACATCTGTAGAAAGATCTGGTTAACTTCCGCGAAATATATCTAAACATGCCATATGCGCCCCTACCGACATGCAAAATTGAGTGCTGCGAATGCCGATTGCTGGAAGCAAGACCTGCCAATCCATGAATTCATGGACATGACAAAATTTGCGACTGCAGATCGACGACACCGGGTTGTCCTTCATCATTGCGATCTGGGCGCTGATATCACGGCAATGGCATTTTCAAGCCGTAGTGATGTCAAAAGCATCGTGCGCCAGCACGTCTGCGAGGACTTGGGCCGAGAAGCGACCTTGGATGAATGGTTTCAACTCTGCGATATGGACCGGATGCCGAGACCGGTCGAACGGCGGATCAAGAATGGTGCAAAAGGTGTTGCAGATCACGTCACCGGACGAACATCAGAGGCGCTGCGCCCGGCCATTGGAGACGTGTGTTCATTTTTGTTTCAGCCAATCCGATACCTGTCGTTTGACAGCCATCACGCGCTTCCGCTGCTGATGAACTCTGCTGGACCAATGATTGTACGTTATATTTTTGGTCCGCCGACGGAAATACCAGATGGCACTATGGTCGACTATGCATGGATTGCAGAAGCCGCGATATTCACGTCCTTTGGGCGCATACCCGATCTGAGTGAGATCGTCACATGTTGGTCCGATGAGCCGACGAAAGCCCTGATGGAGGCTGTTTAAATGAGTATTTCCCAGTTTGACGCCAAATTGATGGAATGCTTAGCCTTAGCGGTTGGGAACCTTGCGGATATTGGCGTTGAGCCTGTGTTTTTGGGTGAATGTCCGAACAAATTTAACGATGCTATTCAAGACGATCTCTGGTTTGCGGTCCAAGCAGGCACTGCTTATTGGGAGCAATCGCATTTCTTTGAACACAGCTCAGAACCATTTGTGCGGGAACGCGCCAGTTACCCCGTAGATTGTGACGTGGAGGCGATAAAACAATCTGGGCCGACCGTTACAAGCGATCTGATTGCGCATCTTCGGGAGAAGCTTCGATCTCTTCAAAAGCAAGACTGGCGTGCCCTTTGTAACTGGGATGGCTTGGCAGCACTGGTTATCGAACGCAATCAGCCGTGGCTTGTTCTAGAGCACCCCAATGGCTTAGATGGTGAAGTTTATTCGTGGAATGAAGCAGGCATGTTCAATGTCGGGACCGTGGAAAGGATCGACCAACGCGTTGGGAAGAATAGAGTTCTGATTTTCAAGACGATCGATCCGGCGAATGTTGCGCAGCTGGGTGATGTCGTCCGGAGGTACCTTGAACCACAGCTTCAGGACGCAGAAAGTGCAATGACCCTCGCTGGACTTTTGAGGGAGGCCGTCGACCTGCTTCGAGAGGCGACCGATAAGCCGTTTGCAATGTGCTCAAGGAATTCAAGGGACAATGCGTCGAGTGACCTTGGTTTTCTTAACCCCGTAAGTTATTGCGCTGATCTCCGGCATAAGGAAGGTGAGTTTCGTGTGCCGCGAGACGGAAAGTGGCCCATGTTTCAGCCGAACTTCAGGGTGGAAGCTACGGAATATTCTGACCTCGCTAAATTGTTCCATACTTGTTTGAAGAAACTGGAGGATAGCTGTTGGCGAGATCTTTTTGGTCAGGCCTTTGATGAAACACTCGAACCAGGCCAGCACTTAGCTCTATATGCCGACGCGGGCGTTGCAGTACTGATGCGAGACAATGCGGCGTTCGAAATCACGCATTCTGAATTGAAGCCACTAGGTGTCTTCGATTACCCAAATATTTGGGATCATGAAGCCGTCATCAAAGATCTTAAGCAAGGTCTGTGAAGACTGCCCAAGTGCTCCAGCTCGGCGACCAAAATGGCTGGGGATTGCCGCTCAAAAACAATAAATTTAAGTCTGGATTCTCAAGGGTCGTTGCGACGGTTTCCGCTATCTCAGTTTCATCAGTTCTTCCCTGAATGCTTCAGTCGGCGTCCGCCATCCCAGGCATTTTCTAGGCGTGCCGTTCAAGCGGTCACAAATCGACTTCATATCTCGATTTGAGAGCGCG
>JBGCEM010000137.1:0-35957 GCA_045106335.1 Paracoccaceae bacterium
GTGACATGGTCCTGCCCGGCGTGCTTGTCCTCAGCGGCTTGGTCATGGCCTATATCACGTGGATCACAGGAACGACGTTCTGGCTGGTGCTGGCCGTCCTTGGCTTTCCGCTTCTGGGTGCACTCACAGCCCTGGGGTTGTACAAAACCAGCCGACACCGCGCGACAGGCGCACCCTTACAATTGCGCGACATCCTTGACATGATCTGGGGTCAACGTCTGGGCCAATTGCCTTGGCTCGTCACAATCATCATACTGATTTTTCTGTTCGGGTTCTTCCTCGACCACATGATCTTTGCTCTGTTCCTGGGCCTGGCGCCCATGACAAATGTATCAAGCGCCTTCGGGATCCTAAAAACTCTGCCTGGGTTGCAAATGCTGGGCTTTGGAACTCTGATTGGCGCGGTCTTCGCCTTGCTCGTCTTTTCGATCAGCATTCTGAGCATGCCGATAATCTTCGCGCGCAAGATTGACTTCGTTACCGCAATGATCACCTCGCTCTCTGCTGAGCGCAACGCCCTTTTCAGCGACCTCGTCTCGGGCGCACTCACCGCTGTGATCGCACTTGTGTCCATGCTCCCGGCCTTCCTTGGGCTCTTTATCACCATGCCCGCCCTGGGCCACGCAACACGGCATCTCTATCAACAGGTGATGCCAGACTAAGTCCGACCAGATGCAATTCGCGCGGCAACCCGCAACGCATGGCTGGCATCATCCGCCATAACAGGCAAAACCGGATCATAAACAGCTCGAATAACATCCCCAATTTCCGGGCGCAAAACAGTCGCATCTGCGGTTACCGCCAAAGGAGACTGCCCCCGAAACGCCACATCCGACCACAACACCATCTGCTGCACAGCCTGCGATAACGCCAATGTCTCTGCAGGCACATCGCGCAAATGTGCATCCATCCGCACAAACACAAAACACGCCTTAATACCGCCCGCGTCATCAAACCGAAAAATCCGGTACTGATTGGCATCCACGGATTGTAACCGCACCACCAAAGACCCCAATTCCGGGATCAACGCATCCAACTTAGGCACCTCCAACAGCTCCGCCCACTCTGCGAAAAAGAACCACATCGTGTTCACACCCAACTCTGGATCTGTCTCGGCCATGTCGTGCCCAGCCAGCACGCACATTGCCTCAAGCGCGCCCTTGATCACCTGCAGCACCGCATCCTCAACCCCGAACACAACAGGCACAATCGGTCGCCCCCAACGCGCACACAAATAGTCTCCACCCTCACGCGTAAACAACGCCTCAACGTCCGATGCATCCATCTTCACTTAGCCCTTAAACTCCCCGCGGAGCGTCCTGAACCCAAAACAACTCCAAATCACAACACGTCAGACCCGCACCTTATCAAGAAAACAAATCTTCCTGCGACCGCGGCGCTTCTAACCCCAAATGCCGCCAAGCGCGCTGCGCCAACATCCGCCCACGCGGCGTGCGCTGGATCAGACCTTGCTGCAACAAATAGGGCTCAATCACCTCTTCAAGCGCATCGCGACTTTCCGACAACGCCGCTGACAGGGTTTCGATCCCCACTGGCCCACCGCCATAGTGATCTGCAATCAACCGCAAATACCGCCGGTCCGCGCCGTCCAGTCCCAAACCATCCACCCCCAAACGGGTCAATGCATTGTCAGCCAAGGCTTGCGTCACGCGCCCATCGCCTTCGACCACGGCAAAATCCACGACCCGGCGCAGTAAGCGACCCGCAATCCGAGGTGTACCCCGCGCACGGCGCGCAATTTCGCGCGCCCCGCCTTCATCTGCTGGTGCGCCAAGCTTACGCGCATTACGCGACACAATCTCAAACAGCTCATCTTCTGTATAGAACTGCAGCCGTGTCGGAATGCCAAACCTGTCGCGCAGCGGTGTGGTCAACAAACCCATCCGCGTGGTCGCCCCCACCAAGGTAAAGGGCTGCAATTCAATCCGCACGGTGCGCGCCGCTGGCCCTTCGCCGATCACCAGATCCAGTTCGTAATCCTCTAAGGCTGGATACAGCACCTCTTCGACCGCAGGGTTTAGTCGGTGAATTTCGTCGATAAACAACACATCGCGCGCTTCCAGATTGGTCAGGATCGCCGCCAAATCCCCCGCTTTGACCAGAACAGGCCCGCTGGTCATGCGAAAATTCACTCCCAGTTCGCGCGCCATGATCTGCGCTAACGTGGTTTTGCCAAGCCCAGGGGGGCCGTGAAACAGCGTGTGATCCATCGCTTCGCCGCGCTGTCGGGCGGATTGGATAAAGATGCGCAGATTGGCGCGCGCCTCGGCTTGACCGATGAATTCGTCAAGGCCTTGGGGGCGCAGCGCACGATCATTGTCGCCAGGTTGCGGGTCAGGGCGCAGATCGGGGTCAGAACCATCACTCATGACCATCTACCCCTTCGGCGCCAAAAGTTTCAGTGCGGCCCGGATCAACTGGGACGCCTCCAAGCCCGGATTTTCCCCTGCCGCCTGCGCCACAGCTCCGGCGGCATCCGAGGGCGAATACCCCAAATTGCCCAACGCCGACAACGCATCTGCTTGGGCATGCGGCTCCATCGGGGGGGCCGGTTGTGCTGGACTCGTCTCGGTCGGTTCAATCACCTCTGCCGGGACATCGCCCAAGGGCTGTGCCACACCGCCGCCCATTGCCATCACTTGCGGCGCTTTGTCTTTCAGATCCAACACCACGCGTTGTGCGATCTTAGGCCCCACACCTTTGGCAGCCTTCACTGTGTTCCAATCCCCCAAGGCAATCGCACGGCTGACCCCGTCGGGACCCAAAGCACTGAGGATCGACAGCGAAGCCTTGGCCCCAATTCCTTGAACCGAGGTCAACAGCCGGTGCCATTCCTTTTCCACCAAGGTCAAAAAGCCGAACAGCTGCAGCACATCTTCACGCACCAATAGGTCGGTATATAGTGCGACCACCTGCCCTGGTCCCGGCAAAGCGGCCAAAGTCCGATCCGAACAATAGACCAAATACCCGACGCCGCGCACATCAATCATCACATGATCTAGGCTGCGGTATTCCAATCGTCCGGTCAGCTTGCCAATCATACCCGCGCCTCAGATTTTGCCTTTGCAATCGCCCCCGCCAAACCGCCCGCAGCCCCGCCGTGATGGGCATGACAAATCGCGATGGCCAACGCATCCGCCGCATCTGCGCCTTGGATCTCGACGCCGGGCAGTTGCAAACGCACCATATGCTGCACTTGGATTTTGTCGGCATGACCGACCCCGACGACTGTCTTTTTGACAGTGTTGGGCGCGTATTCCCCGATCTGCAAACCCGCTTGGGCAGGCACCAAAACGGCAATGCCGCGCGCCTGGCCCAGTTTCAGCGTCCCTGCGCCATCTTTGTTCACAAAGGTTTGTTCCACAGCCGCCGTGCCTGGACCATAGGTCTGCACAATTCGGGTGAGTTGATGATAAAGCGACAGCAAACGCGCCGGCAGATCCTGACCTTCCGAGCGACACACCCCATTGGCCACATGCGACATCCGCCCCGATTCGGCTTCGATCACGCCCCAGCCAAGGTTTCGAAGCCCCGGATCAATCCCAAGTATCCGCATGACTGCCCCTTATCTAAAATTGTTCTTATTGTTTTACCTGCACCGAAAGCGCTAGCACGAAACAGGAACACAGGCCAAGGGCCTTGCACATATCAACACGTATCAACCCCGGGCGCAGGAATTGCACTATTGAGGGCAAAATGATCCAAAAACGGCGTATCTTACGTCGCATTTTGCACATGCGGCATGAGCAATTAAGTATTTATTTACAATGTATTAATCATATTTTCGAGCCATGCATTTTCTGCAATGCACACATGCGAAAAACAGCCTTGCTGAAAGATTGGACGGCCCCTACCTGCCAATCGTCGGACGCACAACGCTTCGGCTAACATATCGAAAAAAGGAATGCTGCAATGGCTGCTATTGATACCTCCCGCCCCGCTTTCGGTTCTGCGTCTGTTGCGAACCGTTTGCGCTTTTCTGTGTCGTCGCTCATCGCCTCTGTCGCCGCATGGAACGACATGCGGAACACCCGTAAAGCTCTGAACGCGTTGACAGACCGCGAGCTGGAAGACATCGGCTTGGCCCGTGGTGACATCGAGACCGTTATCGAACAAGGCTACTAAAGCCTGTTGCGTTCAATCGAGAACACGGTCTGTCAAAACGGGCGCTCAAACGCATTCGATCGATCGTGTATCTTGAGTTCAACTTAACGCGACGTGCTCTAAACCGTTTAGAACAGTTGCCGGGGGGCGCATGCCCTTCGTGCGCAAAATGTGGGCCGCGCATGCGATGTCATGGCGCGGCCCTTATTTTTATCGGACCTTTCTTAAGCTTTCTGCAGCGTCAACGTGGTCCAATCGCCAACTTCATCACGCTGCACCAAAGAAAACCCAACCCCTTGATATTGCGCCACAACATCATCGGCTTGTGCATTCAAGATCCCAGAAAGGAGTGCGTAGCCGGCAGTTGAGATATGATCCGACATATCCTGGGCTAAAGCCATCAAGGGCCCTTTCAAAATATTGGCAAACACCAAATCAAAGGGTGCAGCGGCGATTAGATCAGGGTGATCAAACCCGGCCGCCTCAACGCAGCGTACACGACCCGCAAGGTCATTCGCGACGACATTGGCTTCAGCGACTTCAACAGCGACCTGATCAATATCGGACGCCAGTACTTGCTCTGGCCAGACCCGTGCCGCCGCCATGCCCAACACTGCCGTGCCACAGCCCACATCCACCACGTTGCGGCAGCGCACATCCTGGGTCAACAAACGATCAAACGCCTGCAAACAGCCCAAAGTCGTGCCGTGATGTCCAGTCCCAAATGCCATCGCCGCTTCAATCAACAAAGGCGCGCACCCGGGTGGAACTTTGTCCGCATCATGACTTCCATATACGAAAAAGCGTCCAGCCTCGACCGGCGACAACTCGCGCCGCACATGCGCCACCCAGTCGGTTTCGGGCAGCTCGGATACCGTAAATGGCTTGGCACCATGCACCGCCGCCAACAAATCCAAGGCAACAGCATCCGGGGCCTCGGTGAAATAGCCGCCCACTTCCCATTGCCCCGTGCCGTCTTCAACCTCAAACACCCCAACACCTGTGGGTTCTGGAATCAGGTTCTCCAACGCATCCCCCAAAGCTTGGGCCGGATCGCGTCCAGATAAGGTGGTCAGCGCAGTAAATGTTGGCATAATTATCGTGTCCTATAACGGTCCGGATGGGCTCCGGGGGGCGGATATGTGCGTGTTAAGGCCGGGTCAAGCCCCGCTTCGGGCTGGATACGTTGCAGATAATGCCAGCCCCAAAGCGCCGCGAGCAGGCCAGACACCACACCGGCAACAGTTTGACCATAGATCACACCCGGCGCGCCAAAAATACCCGCCAGAAAAATTGCAATCGGCCAGCTGAGCAGGCCGTGATTGATCCAATTCAGCACTGTCGAGCGCCCCGGTTTGCCCAGATTGTTGAACGCCGCATTGGACACGAACAGCGCGCCAATGAAGACAAACCCGCCCACACCAATCTGCGTAAAGGCCCGCAGAACGTCCGCGCCTTGCCCGTCCAGCTCAAAGGCCCGCGCCACAAACGGTCCCGCACCCGCCAGTAAGATCCACGCCACACCTGTGTAAATCCCGCAGAAAATCATGGCGTTGCGATAGGTGGATCGCAAACGCTCCATCTGCGCAGCCCCGAAATTTTGCCCAAAAATGCCACCAATTGCGCCCGACAGCGCAAAGATCCCACCAAAGACCAGCACCGTCAAACGCCCCACAACCGCCCAGGCCGCCACAGCATCATCGCCAAAGCGTGCCATCACAATGGTCAGCAGATAATTGCCCACTGGCGTTGCCAATTGGGTGGCAATCGTCGGCAGCGCAATCGCCATAAACGGGCGCGCCGCCTGCTGCAAACTGGCCAGATTTGGCAAAACCACCAGCTGTTCACGCCGCACCGCAAACCAATAGGCAAAGCCCAGCAGAAAGAACCGGAAAATGATCAGCCCATAGGCCGCACCATCAAGCCCCAAGTCCAGATAGATGATCAGGATCGGGTCCAAAATCGCCAAAATGCAGCCCGAACACAGCGTGACATACATGGCCTTTGCGCCGAACCCATCGGCCCGCAAAGCCCCCGACAATAACAATGCCACCGCCATCGGAACCAGCGAAAACACCGTCATCCCTAAATAGCGCGCCGCCAACCGCGCCGTTTCACCCGTGGCCCCTGCCAACTCGATCAGCTCATGGCGAAAGATAAACACCAACGCGGCCACACAGAATTGGATCACCGCCGCGATCACAACAGACGCCCCAGCCAAACTGCGTGCCTGAGCGCGATCCCCCCGGCCAATCGAACGACTGACCAAAGCGGTGCCGGCAATCATCAATCCAATTCCAGAAGACACCGAAAAGAACTGGATCGCATAGGCAAACCCAATCGCCGCCACCAATTGCGGCCGCCCTAATTGGCTGAGCCAAAACAGGTTCATTGCATCGACGAGAAACACAAACGTTATGCCAAACGCCCCGGTCGCCGTCATGCGCACCACATGGCCCATGGTCGACCCGGTCAGAAACCGGCCCGGTGGCGCGCTCATTCGGCAGGTGCCGAGATGCGCGTCGCGAATATCGTTTCATGTCCCCGAACGGGGTGGCGCGGGATCAACAAGGCAAGCATCAAGGATATGCAAGCCATTCCTGCTGCCAGCAAAAACACCGCCCCCGGCGAGGCCAACCACAACAACCCCAACAAAACCGGCAAGAACACCGCCGCAATATGATTTATCGTAAACGCCACCGCAGCCGTTGGTGCCATATCCCCCGGGTCTCCGATCTTTTGAAAATAGGTTTTCAACGCCAAAGCCAGCCCAAAGAACAAATGGTCCAGCACATACAAAACTGCCGCCACCATGAAGCCCAGATCCAGGAAATAAACGCCCGCATAGGACAAAAACACGCAAACCAAACCGGTATACTCAAACACCAAAGCATTGCGCTCACCAAACCGCGCAACTAACTGACCCAAAAACGGTGCCGCAACCATATTAAGTGCCAAATTAATCAAATAAAGCCCAGCAACCTCATGTACCTGAAAGCCAAATTTTTCGACCATCATAAATCCGGCAAACACCATGAAGATCTGACGCCGCGCCCCAGACATAAATTGCAGCGCGTAATACAGCCAATAGCGCCGCCGCAGCACCATCTTTTTCAACTGTGGATGCGGGGCCTCAAATTGCGGATAGGCAAACAGCGCAAAGATCGCGATCCCCGCCGTGATCCCGCCCCCCACCATAAAAACAATGTTATATGTCAGCCCCAGCGGCTCCCACAAAATCATAATCACGAAATACACGCAAAACGTCGCCGCCGAACCCGTCGCCAACAACCAACCCAGAATTTGCGGCGCTTTGTCTTTTGGCAACCATTGCAATTGCAGCGATTGGTTGACCGTTTCGTAATAGTGAAAACCAACCGAACTCAAAAACGTGAGGATCAAAATCCCCGTCAACTGCGGAAACTGTGCCGTCACCGCCGTCGCCGCCCCCAAGAGCACCAAAGACACAAGACCCAGCACCTGCTCGCGCATGAACATGATGATCAAAATAACCACAATCGCCAGAAACCCTGGGATCTCACGCACGGTGTGCAGCAGCCCAATATCCGCGCCGTCAAACTCCGCCATTTCTTTGACGAAATTGTTCAAAAGCGCATACCATGTAAAAAACGCAATCGGCATCGCCACGGCCATCAAAAACAGCAAAGTCCGCGGCCGCCGCCAAAGCGGAAGATGGCGCGCATCCTCTAAAGGCACAATGTTCTGAAACAATCCCATCCCCCGCCATACGCCCCCAGTCGCAGCTTGGAAAGGCTCTCAATCGCCACAATCAAAGCAAACCGTCTCTTAACTTCACTTAGCCAAGTAAACTCCGGAGAGCTTGTCTTATCCTGAACCTGGCTCCTGAAGTAGAAAGCAGCCACTGCCCGCCACGCCATTTATGGCGGGCAGTGGCGGCGGTTGGATCGTAAGGTGCTGGGTCTATTGCAGGGCCGTTTTCGAGTTTGATCGACCGCCGTCTTCACCACAAGGCCTGAACGGATACGCGTGTGACAATCCACGCATGGCAAGCATAGGACATGGCGAAGATGACTGAACATACCATCGGTGTAGACATGTCCAAAACCCATTTGGATGTTTTTGACGCGGAACGGAACGCGGCGAAGCGTTTTGAGAATTCCGCAAGCGGATTTCGAGCCTTTGAAAAATGGCTTGGCGGGGCGGCCATCGCGCGTGTGGTGCATGAACCCACAGGCCTTTATCCCGGCCCCTATCATCGCAATTTCGAAGAGCGCTTTTGTGATAAACTGCCCTTGGTGAAGGTGAACCCACGGCAGGCGCGCCGATTCGCCGAGGCATGTGGAACCCGCGCTAAGACCGACGCATTGGACGCGCGAGGGTTGGCAGCCTGGCTGGCGTGGTGCCTTACACCCGCGATAAAGGCCAGTGGAAGGGCAAGTCCTTTATCAATGGAGGACGCAAACCCCTGCGTGACGCGCTCTAGATGCCAGCGCGTGTTGCGATGCGCTACAACCCGAACCTGAAGACAAAATACGAGGCCCTGCGAGCCGCAGGAAAACCCGCAAAAGTCGCCATTGTGCATAAGCTCATCGAAACCGCAAACGCCTTGGTCAAAGCAGACCGCGTCTGGGTGCCAAAAACCTCTTGATCAAGATGGATACTCGAGGGGCAGCGCCCCGCGCGGCCTTGAACTCAAAAAAAGCTTTGCGGGTCAATATCGACCGCAAGTCGCAAATCGCCCTTCAGCTTAATCTGTCCAACCCACCGCGCCAAGGCTGCTTGCAGCGCCACTCCTTTGCCCGCCTTCACCAGCATACGCACCCGGTGCCGTCCACGAACCCGGGCAATAGGTGCCGGGGCCGGGCCATAAACTTGTGCCCCAATCTGGCGCAATGCCCCATCATTGCGTGCCAAAAAATTTCCCGCATCAAAGACTTGCGCCACATCTGGCCCGCTCAAAATAATCCCCGCCATCCGCCCGAAAGGCGGCACGCCGGCCGCTTCACGTTCTTGGGCTTGGGCCTGCCAAAACTGATCCTCGTCTCCGTGCAAAATTGCGCGGATCACCGGGTGCTCGGGCTGAAAGCTTTGTAACAGCGCTGTGCCCGCCCGTTCCGCCCGCCCTGCGCGCCCTGCCACTTGGCGCATCAACTGAAAGGTCCGCTCGGCGGCGCGCAAATCCGATCCTTGCAGACCCAAATCTGCGTCAATCACCCCCACAAGCGTGAGGTTGGGGAAATTATGCCCCTTCGCAACCAGCTGCGTGCCGATAATAATGTCTGCCGCCCCTTGCGCGATTTCTTCGATTTGCGCCTTCAAGGCGCGCGCCGAGCCAAACAGATCTGACGACAGCACCGCGATCCGCGCATCCGCAAACGCCTCGGCGGCCTCTTCGCCCAGCCGTTCAACCCCAGGTCCAACAGGGGCCAGCCGATCCACTGCCTCACAGGACGGACAAGCCTCGGGCATTGGCGTGGTTTCCCCACATTGATGACACATCAGACGTTTCAGAAATCGGTGTTCCACCATCCGCGCATCACATTGCGCGCAGCCCACCTGATGCCCACAGGCCCGACACAGCGTCACTGGGGCAAAGCCACGCCGGTTTAAAAACAGCAGCGATTGCTCGCCCTTTTCCAACCGGGCCCGTACCGCTGCGGCCAGTGTCGGCGAAATCCATTTGGCCGAGGGCAGATCCTCACTTCGCATATCAATCGCTTGCATGTCGGGCATCACCGACGGGCCAAAGCGCGAGGTCAGATCAATGCGGCTATATTTCCCGGCCTCGGCATTGACCCAGCTTTCCAGCGACGGTGTGGCAGACGCCAGCACCACTTGCGCCCCACAAATCGAGGCGCGCAGCACGGTCATATCGCGCGCATTGTAAAGCACGCCGTCCTCTTGTTTGTAGGAGGTGTCATGTTCTTCATCCACAACCACCAAGCCCAAATCGCGAAACGGCAAGAACAGGGCCGACCGTGCGCCGACCACAAATTGCGCGCCCCCCGTCCCCACCATCCGCCAAATCCGGCGGCGTTCCGTCATGGTCGCGCCGGAATGCCATTCAGCAGGGCGCGCGCCAAAACGGGCCTCGACGCGGGTCAAAAATTCTGCGGTCAATGCGATTTCGGGCAACAGAACCAGCGCTTGGCGGCCTTGGGCCAAACAGGCTGCGACGGCTTCCAAATAGACCTCGGTCTTGCCCGACCCTGTGACACCGCGCAGCAAGGTCGTGCTGTAATCGCGGGTGGCGGCAGCTGCACGCAACTTATCAACCCCGGCGGCCTGATCACCGGTCAGCTTTTTGCTGGGCAAGGATGGATCCAAGGGCGGGAAAGGTAAATCGCGCGGTGCGTCTTGTTCCAGCACAACCCCTTGTTTTACCAAGCCCTTAATCACGGAGGAAGTCACACCGCTGAGCTCAGCCAGTTCTTTCAACGTAAAGGACAGCGCGCCGTACTGCCCCAAAAAGTCCAACACCTTGGTGCGCGCTGCGGTCACTCGGTCCGGATCGCCTTGCCCGCGCCTGTAGACTTTGCGCATGGATGGCGGATCGCCCAGACCCGGCGCACGGGTGGCCAAGCGCAACATCGCGGGCAGTGGCGTCAATGTATAGGCCGCCGCGCGTTGCAGGAAACTGCGCAATTCCGTGCGCATCGGGGCTGCATCCATCACTCGGACCGCTTGGCGCACTTTGGCGATATCCCAATCGCCACGCCCCGGCCCCCACACGACCCCCAACACTTTGCGTGGGCCAAAGGGGACTTCAACAAAAGCCCCCAACCAACATCCCCCTTCGGGCGCTTTGTAATCCAACACCCGGTCCAGCGGCTGAGTCGTCAATACGCCGATCAGCGTCCCTTCTTCAAAGAAATCAGGGCCATAACCAGAGTCATCTGAGACAAGAGGTGGGACGGGGGTTTCAGACATCACGTCTATGAGGTAAAGCCATTCCCAACTCAGGCCAAGCCATCAAGGAACGTGCAGATGAAATTCTTCGTAGATACCGCCGACACCGCCGCCATTGCAGAGCTTAATGACCTTGGCATGGTGGACGGGGTGACCACCAATCCGTCGCTGATCAAGAAATCCGGGCGTGATATCTTGGAAGTGACCAAGGAAATCTGCGGTATCGTGTCAGGTCCCGTCAGCGCTGAAGTGATCGCAACGCAAGCGGATGCGATGATCAAAGAGGGCCGCAAACTGGCCGAGATTGCTGACAATATAGCGATCAAACTGCCGCTGACTTGGGATGGTTTGAAGGCCTGCAAAGTGCTTTCTGATGACGGGCATATGATCAATGTCACCTTGTGCTTTTCCGCCAATCAAGCGCTGATTGCGGCCAAAGCTGGGGCGTCGTTCATTTCGCCTTTCATTGGCCGTTTGGACGATATCAATATCGACGGGATGGAGCTGATCGAAGATATCCGCACAATTTATGACAATTATGGATTTGAAACCGAAATCCTGGCCGCCTCGATCCGCACCGTTAATCATGTGCTAGACTGCGCGCGCATTGGTGCCGATGTGATGACCGCCCCGCCTGAGGTCATCCAAAAACTGGCCAGCCATCCGCTCACCGACAAGGGTCTAGAAACATTCCTAAAAGACGCCGCCTCTGCCGGTATTAAAATCGTCTAAACAAATCCGATAAAAAAGCGGGATCTTGGCTCACTCACCCAAGACCCCGCCAATGAAGTAACCTTTCCGCCTTCGCCACTTGGGGTAAGGCATGGCGGTTTTCACACCCAACTCCCGTGGATGTTAACCAATCAATGTCACACTGACCGCGCCGCCCGATCCGATCCTACATTCAGCCTGTTAGGGCTATGCAGGCATATGCGTCATAATAAAAGCATATGTTGGATCGGCCTTAAATTGCGCCGTCACACTGATGATATGCCGGGACCTTCAAACCGAAACACGGGGAGACTGCGCAGCACTTTCCCCCATGGCACACAAACGATCCAACCCGTGCAGTTAGGCCTGTGTCCAAATCACACCAGAGCTTGCACTTTTTTGGTACGTTAGGGCAATAAAGTCCGCACATAGCGCAGCACCTTGTGTTACTGAATGAAAAAGACTGTCTGAGGCACCTAATGAAAACGAGCCCCAAAATAGACACTGCCCTGCGCGATGCCATTCTGGAACGCCCAAGCGTGATTTTGGACGACCAAGACCTGATGCAGGCGCTGATTGTGGCCAATGAACGGGCGATGGGCGCGAACATCGTCGATCTGCGCGGCATTGCGATGGAACGGCTGGAACATCGTCTGGACCGTTTGGAAGACACCCATCGCTCGGTGATCGCGGCCGCCTATGAAAATCTGGCCGGTACCAATCAAGTGCATCGCGCTATTTTGCGCATGATGGATCCAGTTGATTTCGAACCTTTTGTGCAAAATCTAGGCAAAGAAGTTGCGGAAATTCTGCGGGTGGATTCGGTCAAATTGATCCTGGAATCGATGGACAGTACAAACACTGCCGGACTGGAACGCTTAGGCAATGTTTTGCAATTTGCGCGCCCTGGCTATGTGGATGCGTATTTGAGCCAAGGCCGCGCGATGGAGCCGCGCCAAGTGACGCTGCGCCAAGTACAAAACGGCTCGGAATTGATCTATGGCAAATCCTCTGATTGGATTCGCTCCGAGGCCTGTCTGCGTCTTGATATGGGTGCACGACGTTTGCCTGGCCTTTTGGTGATGGGGTCTGAGGATCCGCATATGTTTTCGCCCCAACAAGGCACAGACCTTCTGGCGTTCTTCGCGGGCGTTTTTGAGCGCGCCATGCGCCGCTGGTTGTCGTGAACGCAGACAGCCTTTTGATCTCACCTGCCGCGCGGGATGCGCTGCAAACTTGGCTGGCCCATGAGCGCGCAATTCATGGGGCAGCGGACAATACGATCACAGCCTACACCGGCGATGTCGTTGATTTTCTGGCCTTTATGACCGAGCATAGTGGGGAAACCCAAGGTCTCGGCGCTTTGGCACGGATTTCGGTGACGGACATGCGGTCGTGGATGGCGGCGATGCGCGGATCCGGTGTGGGGGCGCGGTCTTTGGCGCGGAAACTCTCTGCGGTGAAATCGTTCTATCGTTGGCTCGCCGCACGTGAGGGCTACGAGCCCACGGCAGTTCTATCCGCCCGCGCGCCCAAGTTTCAGAAAAAACTGCCTCGCCCGTTATCCGAAGATGCAGCGCGCGATATGTTGGATGTCGTGGAACAAAACGCGCAGAAGCCCTGGATTGGTGCGCGCGATATGGCTGTGTTGACGTTGCTGTGGGGGTGTGGGTTGCGCATTTCCGAAGCGCTCAGCTTAAAAACCCAAGACGCGCCTTTGGGCGATACATTGCGGATCATTGGCAAGGGCAACAAAGAACGGCAAGTCCCAGTCCTGCCAATTGCCCGCGATGCCGTGGACAGTTATGTGCGGATTTGCCCGCACCCCCGCGAACACGACGCGCCCCTGTTCAAAGCCATCCGAGGCGGTGCCTTAGCCCCTGGCGCCATCCAAAAAGTGATGCAAACGGCGCGCGCGCAGTTGGGCCTGCCTGCGACCGCGACACCCCATGCCATGCGCCACTCTTTTGCCACCCATCTGCTGAGTGCGGGCGGCGATCTGCGCGCGATTCAAGAGCTTTTGGGCCATGCCAGCCTGTCGACAACCCAAGCCTACACAGCCGTAGACGCGGCGCGCTTGATGGATGTCTATCACGCGGCCCACCCGCGCAGTCGCCGCGCGCGATAATTTTGCCGCTAAGTCCCTGTAAGGCGGCAGAGGCAATTGCACCTATCCGTGCAATCCGGCACAACAGGGCATGTCAAACCGTATCGCTGCTTTGTCCGTCCATTTCCTGACCGCGTCTGGTGCGGTTTTCGCTATGCTGGCCATGCTGGAAGCTGTCAAACAGGACTGGGCGATGATGTTCGTCTGGCTGGTTGTGGCCTTCATCGTGGATGGAATCGACGGGCCCCTGGCGCGCAAATACGATGTCAAAACCCATGCGGCTGAAATTGACGGCGCGACATTGGACATCTTGATCGACTACCTGACCTATATTTTCATCCCCGCTTTCGCGCTGTTTTCATCCGGTTTGATGGATGGCTGGTCGGGCTGGGTGATGATCATTTTGGTGACCTTCGCGTCCTCGATTTACATGTCTGACACGCGGATGAAGACCAAAGACAATTCCTTCGCGGGTTTCCCAGCCTGTTGGAATATGGTTGTGCTGGTGCTGTTCGCGCTTGAGCCGCCCTGGTTTGTCAGCTTGGGCCTGGTGACAGCTCTGACCATCGCGATGTTCACGCCGGTGAAATTTGTACACCCTGTGCGGACGAACCGTTGGCGCAGTGTGAGTTTGCCGATGATCTTGGCTTGGACCTTTTTCGCAGGTTGGGCAGCTTGGGTCGATTTTCATCCCGAAAGCTGGGCACATTGGGGATTATTGGTCAGCTCAGTCTATTTGATGGCAGCGGGTGCAGTGCAGCAAGTTCTGTATGGGTCCGATGGGTAAAAATATTTAGATCAACCACTTACCGACATAACTTAATGCATCAGATTAACAAGCCGCCTGCCCTTTCGTGACGCAGCAGGGCAACTTTAGTTTCCACACCGCCCAATCCCGAAAATCCCGTAAGTTTTCCACCGGCCCCCATCACCCTATGGCACGGAATAATAACAGGAATTGGGTTTTTTCCACAGGCTTGCCCCACGGCCTGGGCCGAGGCCCCGACCTCGCGTGCAATCTCGCCATAGGTCAGCGTTTCGCCCAAAGGGATCGCGCGCATAGCGTCACATACTGCGCGTTGCAATGCACCGCCCGCAACGACAAGCGGCAAATCGAATTTCGTTAAAGTGCCGTCACAATAGGCCTGCAATTGCGTCATTGTTTCCACCAACAGATCCGTTGGTTCGGCATCTTGCGCCACGCACCAATCCAACTTGCTTAAGGCATCCCCCGTCTGGGTGGCGCATAAGGATCCGAACGGGGTAAGCATCGACAAGCTGGGCATTTTCATAGATTGGCCTGCCCCAGCTTTGATCTCAATCCGATTCGTGCGGATGTGCGGAAAAGGGATCTTCGGGATAATCGACATGTGCCAGATACAACCCATGTGGGGGGGACACGGGCCCGCAGGCGGCACGATCTTTGGCGGCCAAAGCGACATGCACGTGGTCTGGGGACCAACTGCCCACGCCAACACGCTCAAGCGAGCCGACAAAACTACGCACTTGGTTGTGCAAAAACGAACGGGCGCGGACCTGGAAGTGCAGCTCGGGGCCAGAGGGGCCGTCAACTTGCGAAATCTCTAGCGCTTCCAATGACTTCACCGGGCTGTCCGCTTGGCAATAAACGGATCGAAATGTGGTAAAATCATGCTTGCCGACCAAATGTGCAGCACCTTCCTGCATCGCAGCCACATCCAAGACATGAGGCACCTGCCAAACCAGCCCCTTCAGATGGGTCGCCGGGGCGCGGCGCATCAAGAGCCGAAAAAAGTAGTGCCGCTTACGTGCCGAGAACCGCGCATGCCAATCGGGCGCCACCTGCGCGCAGTCCACAATCGCCACGGGCTTCGGTTTTAAGTGGTAGTTCAGCGCTTCGGACAAACGGAACGGCGTCCAATCGCGCTCCATATCGCAATGCGCCACCTGCCCCAGCCCATGCACACCGGCATCTGTGCGCCCTGCGGCCGCGATCTTGTGTTCGCGCGGTTCCAACTTGGCCAAAGCCGATTCGATAGCGCCCTGCACCGAAGACGCCTCTTTTTGACGCTGCCATCCGGCGAAGGGTTTTCCGTGATATTCAACTTTTAGGGCGTAACGCGGCATAGGTGGGCCAATACTTCTGCTTTTCCCCGCTGGCAAGCGGCGCGTAGGCTTCATATGTAGAGATCCAGACAAAAGACGTAAGGACGCGATGTGGTGATTTCCGCCCTAGCCGACGGGCTGTTTAATGTGGTTGATACGGTGCGCGATGCAGGCACCGGGATTGTGTCGGACCGGGTGATCCGTTTGGGGGTCACGGGGCTGGCACGCGCGGGCAAGACGGTGTTTATCACCTCGCTTGTGGCCAATTTAATGGATCGCGGTCGCATGCCCGGGCTGATTGCAGCCCAAGAAGGCCGGATTGAGACCGCATTTTTGCAACCCCAACCCGACGATACGATCCCGCGCTTTGAGTATGAAACGCATCTGGCCGATCTTACTGCCAAGACGCCTCACTGGCCCGACAGCACCCGCGCGGTGTCCGAATTGCGCCTGAGCCTGCGCGTGCAGCCCAAAGGTTTGCTGGCCGGATTGCAAAACCCGCGCACGATTCATTTGGATATTGTGGATTATCCCGGCGAATGGCTGCTGGATTTGGCTCTTTTGGACAAGACCTACGAAGACTGGTCCACCGAGACTTTGGCGCGTATCAAAACCCGCCCGCAAGCTGCCGAATTCTTGCAAGCCCTTAGTTCGATTGATGGGGCTGCGACGTTGCAAGAGCCCGATGCCAAAGCCCTGGCGGCCGCGTTTACTGTCTATTTGAACACGGCGCGCGACGCTGGGTTTTATGACTGCACACCGGGGCGGTTTTTGCTGCCCGGTGAATTGGAAGGCTCGCCCGTGTTGACCTTCGCGCCGTTGCCAAGCGGCGATTCCCCGCGCCGGTCTTTGCGCCGCGAAATGGAGCGCCGCTTTGAGGCCTATAAATCGCAAGTCGTAAAGCCGTTTTTCCGCGATCACTTTTCCCGGATTGATCGGCAAGTGGTGCTGGTCGATGCTTTGGGCGCGATCCACAAAGGTCCGCGCGCAGTTGAAGACATGCGCTTGGCCATGGCCGATATTCTGGGTGCGTTTCGCCCCGGTCGCAATGATTTCCTGACGCAGTTGTTTATGGGGCGGCGGGTGGAAAAGATCCTATTTGCCGCGACCAAGGCCGATCATTTGCACCATAATCAACATGACCGGCTCAGCGCGATTATGCAGGCCCTGACCCGCGATGCCCGAGACCGCGCGCAATTTGCGGGTGCCGAGACAGAGGCTTTGGCGCTGGCTGCCCTGCGCGCCACCACCGAAGATATGGTCAGTCATAATGGCGCAGATCTGGGCATGGTGCGCGGCACATTGCTGGACAGTGGCAAACAGGCCGCGTTTTACCCTGGCGATTTGCCCACAGATCCCAGTCACTTGCTAGGGCCTGCGCGCGATGGGGCCGAGGCCTGGTTGGATCAAGATTATTCGGTGATGAACTTTGCGCCTGCCCCTTTGTCCTTACGCCCGGGCGATGGCCCGCCCCATATCCGCCTGGACCGCGCCGCCCAATTCCTGTTGGGGGACCGGTTATGAGCTATGATCTGCGCGCAGCTTATGTCGGCGATGCCGGCGCTGTGGGCGCGATTCTATCCAGTTTCATTGACACCACGCCCTGGATGCCGCGGATCCATTCCCGTGCCGAAGATATCAGTTTTGCAGGCATGATGATCGACAAAGGGTGGGTCACTGTGGCGCTTCAGGACGACACTTGTATCGGATTTGCCGCCCGCGAAGGCACCCAAGTGCACGCGCTTTATGTTGCGGCGCAGCAACAGCGATCGGGGGCGGGCACAGCGCTTTTAAACGACATGAAGTATTTTAGCCCGCAACTGGATCTGTGGACATTTCAAGACAATCTGCCTGCCCAGGCGTTTTATCTAAAGCACGGATTTGCCGAAATCACCCGCACAGATGGTGCGCGCAACGACGAACATTTGCCCGACATTCGATATGTTTGGGACAGGAAGGACATGTGATGGCCAAAGGTCCCGTCTTAATCGAACTCGACGCCGAAAAACCCGCCCCCAAAGTGTCCGAGGCCCCGCCGGTGCCCGATTTCGACGCGCCCACAGGCCAAGCGGTGCAAAAAGCAGCACAGATCGCCACTTACCGCCCCTCGCGCTTGGTTCGGTGGGTCTGGGGGTTGGCTGTTGCATTGATCGGGGCGGTGATTTCGCTAAATGCTTGGGCCTTTGTGTGGGATCTGATCGCGCGCAGCCCGGCGGTGGGATATGCGTTCACGGCTTTGTTGGTTGCGTTTTTACTGGCGGGATCGGTGCTAATTTTGCGCGAATTGGCCGCCTTGTCGCGTCTGTCGCGTATTGATCACGTGCGCCACAGCGCAGCCGAGGCCCGTGCAGGATCGGATTTGAGGGCCGCGCGGTCCGTCACCGATCAAGTGAACACCCTTTATAAACGTCGTGCAGATACCCGCTGGGGGCGCGAACGTGTGACAGAGTTGCGCGGCGATCAGCTGGATGCGCAGGCCTTGTTGGACCTGACCGAACGCGAAATCCTCGGGCCACTGGACAGCGCCGCACAAGCCCAAATCGAAACGGCCGCGCGTCACGTCGCCACGGTAACAGCCCTTGTTCCCATGGCCTTTGCCGATGTTTTTGCCGCGCTGACGTCCAATATCCGCATGATCCGCCGCATTGCCGAAATCTATGGCGGGCGGTCGGGTTTTTGGGGCAGTTGGCGACTGACGCGGGCGGTGCTGTCGCATCTTGTGGCGACGGGGGCCGTGGCTGTGGGGGATGATTTGCTGGAACCTCTGCTGGGCGGGTCGATCTTGGGCAAATTGTCCAGGCGTTTCGGCGAAGGCTTGGTGAATGGTGCGTTAACAGCGCGCGTCGGCATCGCCGCGATGGAGGTCTGCCGCCCCTTGCCCTTCGCTGCGCGCACAGCCCCGCGCAGCCGCGACATTATCCGGCGCGCATTGACGGGCCTTATTCCCGGAAACAGTTAAGTCCGCGGCTCACACGAAACTTTAACCTCAATCCATTAGACCACAGGTAATGTGATTAATGTGGTGCCGTGATGACCTGTTTTCAGCGTAAACTTTTGTCGATTCATCTCAAAGGGTACGCCCTGATTTTCCTGAAATTGGCGATTTTTTCGTTGATTTCTTTATGGGTTATACAGATCGCGGCGCTGTCTTTTGGCGAAACCTATGATTGGCAAAACATTCTGCGCCAGATCTTTTTGTCGCTGTGCTTTGTTGCGTTTTATCCAGGTCAGACGCTTTGGACCTTTCGTGTCACCGCCGATAATGGGGACGTGCACACCATTGTGGGCTTGCACGACCCAGATGCCCGTCCGACCCGCGATCACGAATAGCGACACAAATTTACGGGCGATCGCGCAACCTGCGTAGCTGCAATATCATAAGTACCAAAGACCTTTGGCAAAAGTGTTGCAGCTTACCAACGCAGGCCCTATTCCCCTTTTGACCCGATTTCCCAAAAGGACGCAGCGCCATGTGTGCCGACACGCCTAATTACAAAGATACGCTTAACCTGCCCAAAACTGATTTCCCAATGCGCGCAGGTCTGCCAAAACGCGAACCCGAATGGCTGGCACGCTGGGCGGACATTGGCGTCTACGACACTTTGCGCGCGCAACAGGGACGCGAGGTGTTCTGCCTGCATGACGGCCCCCCTTATGCGAACGGCAATCTGCATATCGGGCACGCGCTAAACAAAACCATTAAAGACATCATTGTGCGCAGCCACCAGATGATGGGCTATGACAGTCGCTACATCCCAGGCTGGGACTGTCACGGCCTGCCGATTGAGTGGAAAATCGAAGAGCAATACCGCAAAAAGGGTCGCAACAAGGACGACGTCCCCATTGTGGAACTGCGCCAGGAATGCCGCAAATTCGCCGAACATTGGATTGATGTGCAGCGCGACGAATTCAAACGGCTGGGCATCACCGGCGCGTGGGACAGACCTTATCTGACCATGGATTTTCACGCCGAGCGGGTCATCGCAGAGGAATTCATGAAATTCTTGATGAACGGCACGCTTTATCAGGGCTCGAAACCCGTGATGTGGTCGCCCATCGAACAAACCGCCCTGGCCGAGGCCGAGGTCGAATATCACGACAAGGACAGCTTTACGATTTGGGTCAAATTCCGGGCCGTGGGCGGCGGTGACTTGGAAGGCGCCTATGTGGTGATCTGGACAACGACGCCCTGGACCATGCCGTCCAATAAGGCCGTCGTGTTCGGAAATGACGTGTCCTATGGGTTGTACGAGGTGACCGGCACGCCTGAGGAATGTTGGGTTTCTGTCGGGGATCGCTATCTGCTGGCAGACAAAATGGCCGGCGACGTGATGCGCCGCGCGCGCTTGGACGACACAATGTACACGCGGGTGCGCGATGTGGCCGTGTCGGAATTTGAACGCATCCGCCTCAGCCACCCTTTGAACGGTGCGCAAGACGCCAAAGGCGAATGGGACGATCTGCGTGATTTCCGCGCGGCGGATTTTGTGTCGGACGCTGAGGGCACAGGTTTCGTGCATTGTGCGCCCTCTCACGGGATGGAGGAATACGAACTTTATCGTGATCTCAACATGTTATCGGAAGTTCTGACCTACAACATCACCGATGATGGCAAATTCCGCGATGACCTTCCCCTGTTCGGCGGCAGCTATATTTTGAACCGCAAGGGCAAAGAGGGCGACGCGAACACAGCTGTCATTAACAAGCTGGCCGAGGTCGGCGGGCTGCTGGCGCGCGGCAAGGTCAAACACTCCTACCCGCATTCGTGGCGCTCGAAAGCACCGGTGATTTATCGCAACACGCCGCAATGGTTCGCGGCCATCGACAAACCCGTCGGTGATGGCCAGGACACCCACGGCACGACGATCCGCGCGCGCGCTTTGACGGAAATCGACAACGTCAAATGGACCCCGCAATCGGGCCGCAACCGTCTGCACGCCATGATGGAAGCCCGCCCGGATTGGGTCCTATCGCGCCAACGCGCGTGGGGCGTGCCATTGACTTGTTTTACCAAGAAGGGCGCCCTGCCCACGGATGACGACTTCCTTTTGCGCAACCCAGAGGTGAACGCGCGCATCGTTGCCGCATTCGAAGACGAAGGCGCGGATTGCTGGTATCTGGACGGGGCCAAGGCGCGGTTCTTGGACGGGATTGTGGATCCGGATGCCTATGAGCAAGTGTTTGATATCTTGGATGTGTGGTTTGACTCGGGCTCGACCCACTCTTTCGTGCTGCGCGACCGCGACGATGGCACCCCGGACGGCATCGCTGATGTCTATATGGAAGGCACCGATCAACACCGGGGGTGGTTCCATTCATCGTTGTTGCAATCGGTCGGCACGCAAGGGCACGCGCCTTACAAAAACGTTGTCACGCATGGATTTACCTTGGATGAAAAGGGCATGAAGATGTCCAAATCCATCGGAAATATCATTGCACCTCAAGAGGTTATCAACCAATACGGGGCGGACATTTTGCGCCTTTGGGTGGCCCAGACCGACTATACCGCCGACCAACGCATTGGCCCCGAGATCCTAAAAGGCGTCGCCGACAGCTATCGCCGCCTGCGTAACACGATGCGCTTTATGTTGGGGTCCTTGAGCGATTTCACAGAAAGCGACCGCACCGAACCTGAAGATATGCCCGAGCTTGAACGCTGGGTGCTGCATCGTTTGGCCGAATTGGACACGCACGTGCAGGCCGGGTATCGCGCCTTTGATTTCCAAGGTGTATTCCAAGCAGTGTTCCAATTTGCGACTGTGGATCTGTCGGCGTTTTATTTCGATATCCGAAAAGACGCGCTGTATTGTGACGGGGACACCGCGCGCCGGCGTGCGGCGCGGACCGTTTTGGAACTCTTGTTCGAACGACTGACCACATGGTTGGCGCCGATCTTGCCCTTTACGATGGAGGATGTTTGGCTTGATCAACGCCCCGGGGACACAAGCTCGGTACATTTACAGGACTTCCCCGACACGCCCAAGGCCTGGCATAACAGCGCGCTGGCCGACAAATGGGCCGGGATCCGCAAAGCCCGACGGGCGGTGACAGCCGCGTTGGAAGTACAACGTGCCAACAAAGTGATTGGTGCATCGCTTGAGGCTGCGCCTGTGGTTTATGTCCAAGATGCAGATCTGATGGCCGCCTTGCAAAGCGTTGATTTCGAAGACCTTTGTATCACCTCAGATCTGACTTTGAGCAACGATGCCATTCCAGAAGATGCGTTCACAGTGCCCGAAGCGGACGGTGTCGGCGTGGTCTTTGAAAAGGCAAACGGTGACAAATGTGGGCGCTGTTGGAAGGTTCTGCCGGATGTTGGTGTACATGGAACCCCGGGTGTGTGCGGACGGTGCGCCGACGCGTTGGCTTAAACGTGACCGATGCGCAGATCGCGGCTGCAATTCTGGATGCGGCGGTCCGGCGTGGCAAGGATAAGACTTTGTGCCCGTCAGAGGTCGCGCGGGCTTTTGCGTCGGATTGGCGGCCTTTGATGGACCGTGTCCGCCGTGTCGCCAGTGATTTGGCGTTGAAAGGCGATATCGCCGTGACCCAAAAAGGCAAACAGGTCGATCCGCGCAGCGCACGCGGACCGATCCGATTGGGTTTGCCAAGCTCGGGTTAAACCTTTTCTTGGGTGTATTTGCGCAACTCTGCGCGCGCCACTTGACGGCGGTGCACAGCATCCGGGCCATCGGCAAACCGCAAAGCGCGCTGCCAAATCCAGGCTTGCGCCATTGGCGTGTCCTGCGAAATTCCTTGCCCACCATGCATTTGCATCGACTCGTCCAGCACTTTGAGCGCGACGCGCGGCGCCACCACTTTGATTTTACTGATCCACGGGGCTGCCGCGCGGGCGTCGCCCTGATCCATCATCGCCGCAGCTTTCAGACACAGCAACCGCGCCATTTCAATTTCCATCCGACATTCCGCGATGATGTCGTAATTTGCGCCCAATTGCGCCAAGCGCTTTCCAAAGGCCTCTTTTTGCAAGGACCGTTTGCACATCAGCTCTAACGCGGCTTCCGCCTGCCCGATTGAACGCATGCAATGGTGGATCCGTCCAGGCCCCAACCGTCCTTGCGCAATTTCAAACCCACGCCCCTCGCCCAGCAGCATATTTTCCGCCGGCACGCGTACATTTGTGAATTTGATATGCATATGCCCGTGCGGCGCGTCGTCATGGCCGAACACCAGCATCGGGCGCAAAATCTCGATGCCCTCACTGCCCGCAGGCACCACAATCGTGGAATGGCGCTTATGTTTGGGCAGCGCATCCCCCCCGGTTTTCGCCATCACGATATAGACCTTGCAGCGCGGATCCCCTGTCCCGCTGGCCCAGTATTTCTCGCCATTCAGCACATAATCATCGCCATCCCGCACGCAAGACATCGAAATATTGGTCGCATCTGAAGACCCCACATCTGGCTCTGTCATCAGATAGGCCGAGCGGATTTCGCCTTCCAGTAGCGGGGCGAGCCAGTCAGATTTCATTTTGTCGGTACCGTAGCGTTCAAACACTTCCATGTTGCCCGTATCCGGGGCCGAGCAATTGAAAACTTCAGCGGCCAAGGGCGTGCGGCCCATTTCTTCGGCAAACAACGCGTATTCTACAGTGGTCAGTCCAAAACCTTTGTCGCTGTCGGTTAGCCAAAAATTCCACAAACCAGCCGCTTTGGCATTGGCTTTCAACCCTTCCAAGATCTCAGCTTGGCGCGCAGTATAGGTCCAGCGATCTTCTTTGGCGACCTCGGCGTGATAGGCTTCTTCCATCGGCACGATCTCGTCCCGGATCATAGCGCTGACCCGCGCCAAGAGGTCCTTGTTTTCAGGCCGCATTGAAAAAGACATATCCATAGCGCGCGCCTCCTTGACGCAGATTTATTCTGATTGCGCCCAAAGTCGCGCACCCCAGGCCTAATGTCGAGAGCGCAGTAACGTCATTGCGCGCGCCGAATTTTGGCAGATCGGATTTTACCCCCGTTAGGCCTTCGGCACACCCAATTCGGACAAGATGGTATCGGTCTGCGCGCCGGGTCCCGTCACCGGGCGTGCAGGCCCTGCGCAGGTGCGTGAAAGCAGGGGTGTGGGTCGAGTTTGCTGCACGCTTTCAAGCTGCAAAAACGTGCCCCGTGCCTGCATATGCGGATGACGTGCGGCCTCGGCTGGTGTCAAAACCGGAGAGACACAAGCGTCAGAGCCCTCAAAAATCTGCGCCCAGGCGTCGCGGCTCTTGCTCAGAAACATACCCGCATAGTCTGCACGCCATGCGGGCCAGCGGGATTGATCGTTCTGCGCCGCGCATTCCGAAGAATCACGCCCCGAAAGGCGGATAAATTCGGCAAAAAACTGCGGCTCAAGGCAGGCGACCGAAATAAATCCGCCGCAGGCACAGGTGTAACATCGGTAAAAGGGCGCGCCGCCATCCAGCAAATTCGCCTCGCGCGTTGTCCCCCATTGCCCCGACGCCTGCCATTGTTGCAACAAACCCATCATCGCCGGAACGCCTTCGCACATGGCCGCATCAATGACTTGGCCCTGCCCTGTGCGGTCGCGCGCAATGACCGCTGACAGAATGCCGAACAGCAAAAACATTGTCCCACCACCAAAATCTGCCACCAGGTTCAGCGGCGGCAAAGGCGGTTGATCGGCCGCACCCATCATGTGCAATGCCCCGGTCAACGCAAGATAGTTCAGATCATGCCCGGCCGTGTGCGCCAGTGGCCCCGTCTGTCCCCAGCCAGTCATCCGCGCGTAAATCAGTGCATCGGAACACGCCTCAGGACCCAATCCCAGACGCTCCATCACACCGGGGCGGAACCCTTCGATCAGAATATCACTTTTTGATATCAGAGCCTTAGCGGCTTCCAACCCGGCTTCAGCTTTCAAATCCAGCACGACGGACCGTTTGCCACGCCGGTTGATCTCGGCTGGATTTGCGGGTCCGGCTTTGCGATCGATCACAACCACATCCGCCCCATGGTCCGCCAGCAATTGCCCTGCCAAAGGGGCGGGACCCAGGCCTGTGAATTCCACCACCCGAATTCCGGCCAAGGCGCCAAACCGATTTGCGTCGCTCATCCCATGCTCCTTATGTCCGCGCGCGCACCCTGACAGGGCCCCGCGCAGGAATCCAGAGACCGCAACTCAGCTTTTCGGTGTCAGGCAATCCTCAATTTGCGTGGCCATATCGTCCATCAGAGCGTCGTACAAAGCAGGACCCAGATCGAAAGTACTGCCCAACGGGTCCAACACGGCTGACCGCATATCCGCCGAATCCTGCAGCGCTGTGATCAATTTGGGATCAAACTGCGGTTCTGCAAAAACACAAACCTTGCCGGTGGCAGGCAAGCTGGCGCGCAATTCAACCAGCCGCGCGGCACTTGGGGCAACGGCGTCCGAGCCTGCAAGCGCGCCCAAAACCGATAGCCCAAACTGCGTTTCGAAATACTGGAATGCGTCGTGATACACCACAAATGGGCGGTCCGCTAAGGGGGTAAGGCGCGCGCTTAACGCGTCAAGATGTGTCGACAGGACCGCTTTTGCTTGCGCGGCATTGGCGCGGTACGTGTCTGCGTGTTGCGCATCCAAATCCGCCAACCACCCAGCGATATAGTCAAGCAAGATCAACGCGTTCTCTGGATCCAACCAAATATGCGGGTCAATGCCTTCACCCTCGTGGGCATGATCATGGGCGTGGGTATGGTCATCATCATGGTCTGCATGCGCGTCTTTGTGATCATCATCATGACCGTCTTTTTCACCGAACACCGCCAATGTGCGCGGCGCGCGCAGTGTCAAACCAGGCGCGTTTTGCAGAGTCAGTACTGTCGCATCCCCCCCTAAATTATCAAGGCTACGGTCCAACCAAGGTGTTAAAGTCGGCCCGACCCACACGATCACATCGGCCTCTTGCAAAAGCCGCGCCTGAGACGGTCTAAGCGACGCCGAATGCGGCGACACAGATTGGGCCAGTAACAAATCGGGCGCACCCACCTCACCCATCACTTTGGCCACCAAACTGTGCACCGGCGCAATATCGGCCACCACACGCAAAGGGTCAGCCTGCGCCACAGCCGCTGTACCGATTGCCGCCAACGCCATGTAAAAAAGCCGCATATGCCCAATCCTATCCTGTCGAGTTGCTATCGTAGGGGTTGTTAAGAGATATGTTATACTATAACAACCCTGAAAAGCACCCTTTATGAAAGACGTTCATGTCAGCATTGGGATTTCAGGATCATGATCACCATCACTGCATCGAAGCGGGCTTGCGTGCGGCAGAACGCGTATGCGCATCAGCCGGACTTAAACTGACCCCACAAAGACGTCGCGTGCTGGAAATTTTACTGTCCGAGCATCGCGCCATGGGAGCTTACGATATTTTGGAGGTGCTCAAGGCCGAAGGTCACACCGCCCAACCCCCGGTCGCCTACCGCGCGTTGGATTTTCTGGTGGCACATGGGTTTGCCCACAAAGTTGAACGCCTGAACGCTTTTATCGCCTGTGCTCATCCGGGCTGTGATCACGCGCCTGCGTTCCTTATTTGCCGCATGTGTAAATCGGTTGCCGAAACCCCGTCTGACTATGCCCGCGCCGCTTTGGCTGAAGCTCCGGGGGCTGATGGTTTCGTGGTTGAAGCCAGCTCAATAGAGGCCGTTGGCGTTTGCCCCGCCTGCCAAAAGGACGCCCCATGCCCCTGATAAACGTCGACACAATCCAGGTCACCTTGGGCGGACAAATGGTCCTGTCGGATGTGAGCCTGTCGATCAACCCCAGCGAGATTGTAACAATTGTGGGACCGAACGGATCGGGCAAGTCCACCTTATTGCGGGCAATTCTTGGGGCTCAGCCAATCAGCGCCGGGCGCATCACGCGCCAATCTGATCTGCGCATTGGGTATGTGCCGCAAAAACTGGCCATTGATCCGACGCTTCCCCTGCCTGTGGGTCGATTTTTGGGCCTGCCGCGCCGCCCTGCTGCTGCTTTGCTAAAGGAAGCTTTGATCCAAGCAGGGGCAGAAACGTTGGAGCATCGGCAAATGTCCGAATTGTCCGGTGGACAGTTTCAACGGGTCTTGCTGGCGCGTGCCTTGATCAATCGCCCGCACTTGCTGGTCTTGGATGAAGCCACACAAGGCTTGGATCAACCGGGATCGGCCGCATTTTACCAGCGTATTTCGGATGTGCGCGACCGTACGGGCTGCGCGATTTTGATGGTCAGTCACGAATTGCATGTGGTGATGGCTGCAAGCGACCGGGTGATTTGCCTAAATGGCCATGTCTGTTGTCAGGGCGCACCCGAACACGTGGCTTCGGCCCCAGAATATCGCGCGTTGTTTGGCAGCGGGACCGCCGGGGCACTTGCGCTTTATCGCCACCAACACGACCACCATCACGAGCACGAGCATTAAACCATGTTGGACGATTTTCTAATCCGGGCCTCACTTGCAGGTTTTGGCATTGCTTTGGCGGCAGCCCCCTTGGGCTGTTTTGTAGTTTGGCGACGCATGGCTTATTTTGGCGACGCCACGGCCCATGCGGCGATTTTGGGGGTCGCGCTGGCGCTGGCTTTGGGTTTGCCAGTGTTCTTGGGCGCGCTGTGTATCGCAGTATTGATGGCCTTTGCAGTCATGGCCCTGCGCGCGCGCGGCACCACATCCGACACTGGACTTGGGGTCTTGTCCCATGCGGCGTTGGCGATTGGGTTGTTGGCCGCGTCCCTATTAAGCGGGCCACGGCTCGATTTAATGAGCTTTCTGTTGGGCGATATTTTGGCGGTGTCGCGCGGGGATCTGGCGCTGATCTGGGGGGGCGGCGCGCTGGTTATTGGCCTGATCTTGTGGCGCTGGAACGCTTTGTTGATTGCCACACTTAACCCAGATTTGGCCCATGCTGCCGGGGTCGATCCACGCCGAGAAGAAGTCGTCTTGACCCTGACTTTGGCCGTTGTTGTCGCCTTGGCAATCAAAGTTGTGGGCGTTTTGCTGATTGCGGCTTTGCTGTTAATTCCCGCCGCCGCAGCGCGTGCCTTTGCCAGTACGCCCGAGCGCATGGCGATCTTGGCCGCGTGTATCGGCGCCGTTTCGGCCTTGGGCGGGGTCCAGGTGTCGCTGCTTGCCGACAGCCCGACGGGTCCCACCATTGTAACCTGCGCGGCGGTCTTTTTTGCGCTGTCTTTGTTGGTGCCCAAACGCCGCCCACCCAAAACGGGCACAGCGCCTTAGCCGATCTGCCGCCCGCCCCGCCAAACGGACCGGATCACAGGGGTGTTGTGCACCCGGCGCACCCGCACCAGGTCAGCCAAAGTTCCCGGCGCAATCTGACCACGATCCTTTAGGCCCGTCGCCCGCGCCGGGGTTTGTGTCACACAGCGCACCGCGCGGGGCAGATCATTCCACAGATCGGCCAAATGAAACACCGAGGCCATCAATAAAGCCGGAACATAATCCGACGATACGATATCCAAAAGGCCCAGTTCGGCCAATTCCCTGGCCGAGACATTGCCTGAATGCGACCGCCCCCGAATGAGATTTGGCGCACCCATTATAATGTGAGTACCCCGCGCCCTGCAGGTTTCCGCCGCCTCTTTCGTCGTTGGAAATTCGGCCAGTGCCATGCCCAAATCAGCCGAACGCATCACCTGGGCACGGGTCGTATCATCATGGCTTGCAAGCACCGCCCCCAAACGCCCGGCCTCGGATACGGCGCAGGCTTCATGGGCCGCGCGCACTCGGCCCCCCAAGGCGCGCCGCTGCGCAACAACTGCGTCAAATTCCGTATCAGAATAGGAGTACTTTCCGCGATAGTAGATCCGCAGCTTGTCCAAATCCCGAAATTGACGTTGGCCTGGCGTGTGATCCATCACACTGACCAGACCGATTCGGTCTTCGGGGCCAAAATCCGCCAGTTCATCGATCAGCGTTTCCGAACAAATTTCTGCGCGCAGGTGAATCATATGGCGCAAACGCAGCGCATCCGCATCCCGCAAGGCCAAAAGGTCCGACGCCAACTGCCGTGCATAAGCCCGCCCATGCGCCTTATTCGCAGCCCCAATAGATCCAACCCGCAACGCATCAAATACCGTCGTAATCCCAGCCGAGGCCAATTCCCCGTCATGGGCCAAGATCGCCGTGACATTGGGCATTTTGACGTCTGGGCGCGGCTCCATATGGCGTTCAAGATTGTCGGTGTGCAGCTCAATCAATCCCGGTATCAGCACATCGCCTGCGCAATCAATAGCCCCCTCAGGCAACCGGTCGCCCTCGTCCAGCGCCACGATTTTACCCGCTGCAACATGCACCGCACCCCGCATCACCCGGTCGGGCAATACAATGTCGGCATTGGCCAAACACATCTCAGCGGTGGCGGATTGGGTCATAGGTGTCCTAGGCTTCGCATTCCTTTGGCGTGTTAACAGATTCCCGTGCTCGGTGTAGGAAAAAGCCGCAAACAAGTGATTCAATTGCACAGAAAACTTAACTAGACTGGCGCGGATCCTAGCCCGAAAGGCAACCCCATGGCGCAAAGACGTAAATCCCCTGAAGATCTAAGGTCCGCGCGTTGGTTTGCCCCGGATGACCTGCGCGCGTTTGGACATCGCAGTCGCGCCATGCAGATGGGGTGGGATGCGACAGATTGGGGGCAAAAACCAGTCATCGCGATCATCAACACATGGTCGGATCTGTCGCCTTGTCATCACCATTTGCGCGACCGCGCCGAGTGGGTCAAACGTGGGATCCTGCAGGCGGGCGGCACGCCGGTCGAGTTACCCGTGCAGGATTTTGCCGAGCAGTTTTTGAAGCCGACCTCGATGCTTTATCGCAATATGGGCGCAATTGAGGTCGAAGAAACCCTGCGCAGCCACCCCGTAGACGGGGCTGTGTTGATGGGCGGCTGTGACAAATCCACGCCCGCGCTGGTGATGGGGGCCGTGTCGATGGGGCTGCCGTTCATTTTCATGCCCGCAGGGGCAATGTTGCGGGGCAATTATGCGGGCAAGACTTTGGGATCAGGTACGGATGTCTGGACCTATTGGGATGATCGGCGCGCAGGCAAGATCGGCAAGGAAGACTGGGACGGCGTGCAGGGCGGCATCGCGCGCTCTTATGGGACCTGCATGACCATGGGCACGGCTGCGACGATGATGTCGATTGCCGAAGGATTTGGGCTGACGCTGCCGGGCGCCTCGTCAATCCCCGCCCCTGATGCAGGGCATAAACGCATGGCAGCAGCCTGTGGGCGGCGCATCGTCGACATGGTGTGGGAGGACTTGACCCCGGACAAGATCATCACCCCCGCATCGACCCGCAACGCCGTCACCATCGCCATGGCCACAGGCTGTTCGACCAACGCGATCATCCACCTCATTGCCATGGCCCGGCGTGCTTCGGTGCCACTGGATCTGGATCAGATTGACGCGATTGGGCGCACGACACCTGTGATTGCCAATATCCGCCCCTCGGGGTCTGATTATTTGATGGAAGACTTTTTCTATGCGGGCGGGTTGCCCGCTTTGATGCACGAACTGGGCGATAAGCTGGATCTGTCGGTGCTGACAGTCACGGGCGAGGCTTTGGGCGATGCGATTAAAGGGGCGAAAAACCACAACACAGACGTAATCCGGCCCCTTGACGCGCCTGTTTACGCCGAAGGATCCTTGGCCGTGTTGCGCGGCAATTTGGCCCCCGATGGCGCGGTGATCAAACCCGCTGCGATGGACCCGGCCTTTCAAAAACACTGCGGCCCGGCAATTGTCGCCGACAGCTATGATGCGCTGAAAACCATCATCAACGATCCCGACTACCCTATGACCCCCGACCATGTACTGGTGCTGCGCAACGCTGGGCCGAGGGGGGGACCGGGCATGCCGGAATGGGGCATGATCCCGATGCGGGAAGCGCTGCTGAAACAGGGACATCGCGACATGTTGCGCCTGTCAGATGCGCGGATGTCGGGGACGTCTTACGGGGCGTGTGTGCTGCATGTGGCGCCAGAATCTTATGTGGGCGGGCCGCTGGCCTTGATCGAAACCGGCGACATGATTGAGCTGGACGTGCCAAACCGGGTTCTGCGGGTGGATCTATCCGACGCAGAACTGGCCAAACGCCGCGCCGCCTGGACCGCTCCGCCACCCCGATACGAGCGTGGCTATGGGTGGATGTTTTTGCAGCATATTGAACAAGCCGATAAAGGCTGTGACTTCGACTTCTTGCGCACGCAGTTTGGCGCCCCCGTGGGCGAGCCCGAGATCAACTAAGCACTTGACAGCACGCCGTTTCCAAACAAACCTTTACCCACCAGTAAAGGAATTTTCAGGCATGTTACAGGAACGGATCGAAGGGAAGTGGCTGGCGTCGTTTCGGCGTGTGTTTGCATTGAACGGAATCCAATCCGGCACGCCTGTGGCTCTGGTCTATGAAACGCAATCGCGCCCTGTCTTGGCACATCTGTCTGAATTGGCGCTTTATGATCTGGGCGCGGATTTCTGCATGCTGAAAATGCCGAGTCCCCCGCAAACAGCCCCCGTGCCGGTCAAAGGCACCGGCACATCGCTGGCCATCCAAGGCAACCGTGCGGCGATTGAGGCGATGAAGAACTGCGAAATCATCGTGGATTGCACTGTTGAAGGCATGATCCATTCGCCTGAGTGGCCCGAAATTGAGACCACCGGCGCGCGCATCTTGGTGGTCACCAATGAACATCCCGAAATCCTGGAACGCACCGAACCTTTTGCCGAACTTGGCCCCAAAGTCGACCTGGGCACGCGCTGGTTGGCCGAGGCCTCAACTATGCATGTCACCTCTGATGCAGGCACGGATCTAACCATTGACTTGACTGACGCCCCATGTGGTGGGACGCCCGGTTTTGGCACAAACCCTGGGCATGTGGCGCATTGGCCGGGGGGCCTATGTCTGGCCTTTCCGGGACTGAAGACGGTCAACGGACGCATCGTAATGGATGTGGGCGACATGAACCTAACGTTCAAAACCTACCTGACCAGCCCAATCGATATCCAGATCGAAAACGACTTTATCACCGACATCAAAGGCACCGGATTGGACGGCGAACAGTTTCGCGACTACATGGCCGCCTGGGACGATCCGGATGCGTATGGGATCAGCCATGTGGGTTGGGGCATGAACCCGCGGGCGCAGTGGGTGTCAGGCGCACTTTATGACAAGCGCGATATGCAGGGCGTGGAATTTCGCGCTTGGGCTGGGAATTTTCTGTGGTCCACCGGGGCCAATCAATATGCGGGCCGCTTCACTGAAGGCCATTTCGATCTGCCCATGCGCAACTGCACCATCGAACTGGATGGGCGCGTGGTTGTGAAGCGCGGCGTGTTACACCCAGATTTGACGCTATAACGCGGGGACCAAAACCATGAGCACACCTGCTGATTACTACGACCTGACCCGCCTGCGTCCCGAACTTTTGCAAGTTCTGGACCGGATCAACGCGCTGGGGCCAACGTTTGCCAAACGCGCCTTTGCCATTGACCAGGCCGCCAGCTTTCCAGTGGAAAATTACCAGGATCTTGCGGCTGAAGGGTTTATGACGCTGACGGTGCCCGTTGAATATGGCGGGCATGGGTTTTCTTTGGGCGAATACGCCATGGTCGGCGCTGAGATCGGCAAATATTGTGGGGCCACAGCGCTGACGTTCAACATGCACAACTCCACCATGATGTGGGCGCGGTTCATGTACGAAATGCCCCATCTTTCGGACGCAGACCGCGCCGCCTTTCAGCCTTTGCGCGAACGGCAATTCCGCCGGGCCGTCAAAGAACAGGGGATCTATTCGCAACCCATTTCCGAGGCTGGGCAAAACTGGACCTCAAAGCCCGCGCAGACCGAATGTCGCAAAGTGAAGGGCGGATGGAAGATCAACGGCTTTAAGAAATTCGCTTCACTGGCGGGCTATTGCGATTACTATTCCATTGTTTGCACGGAAGTATTTGAGGGCCAAGCGCCGCGTCACGAAGACACGATGAACTTTATTGTGCACAAAGATGCCCCCGGGCTTGAGGTCAAGGGCGCGTGGAACCCCCTGGGCATGCGCGGCACCAACAGTCGCGATCTGATCCTGCGCGACGTGTTTGTGTCGCAGGACGATCTGATGATGCCGCCGGGGATTTTCATCAAGACCCTGCCCCATTGGCCGCATATGATGGCGACGCTGTCCCCAACCTATATGGGTGTGGCGCAATCGGCCTATGATTTCACTGTCGATTATCTGCGCGGTCGCGTGCCGGGCATGCCCCCTGTGGATCGGCGCATGTTCACGACAAAACGGCTGGCTGTGTCCAAGATGTATGCCCGTCTCGCCCCGGTGCGTGCGCTGTGGTGGCAGGCCTTTATGGAAGCCTCGGCCTTTCCCAGCCAAGCCCAAGTGCTGCGCATGTATGCCGCGCAATATAATGTGATGGAGGCCGCACAGGAAATCGCTGCCTTGGCCATTCGCACCTGCGGCGGTCAGGCGATGCTGAAGGATTTGCCGCTGGAACGGATCTATCGCGACAGCAGGTGTGGTGCGCTGATGTTGCCCTATACGTCTGAGATCATGGAAGATTACCTATCTATTCTGACGCTTTACGATCTGGATGAATTGGATGCGGCACCCGGGGATGAATTTGGCGCCCGCACGTCCTTATGGCGAGGTCCCGAACATCCGCCCTTAGCCGCCGAGTGATCCCGGGTGGCAGATCATCATGTTGAGGTGCGCGCCTATACGCACGCGAATGCAGATCAGGTCTGGAACAGCATTGCCGATTTCTGCGCGCCCTGGCACCCCATGGTGCAAGACATGGCGCGCGAAGTTGATGCAAACGGCCATCTGATCCGCGCCTTTCACGTCGAAGGTGACGCAACGCTATACCGCGAACGCTTGACCTATTATAGCGCCTCGGATCGGGTTATGAACTATACGCATCTGTCTGGAATTGACGGCGTGACCCGGTATTCCGCCCGCCTGTCCGTGACCCCACACCCACCGGGCTGTGAAATCACCATGACCGCAGAGATCACAGCCCCCGAACCGCGCGCGCGTCAAATTGCCGATGGTACACGCGCGATTTTTGAGACGGGAACGCAATCCCTTGCGCATCGACACTATGCCCAAAGCCAAAGTCAGGACCGCCCCGCGCAGCCCCATCCAACCATACGCAAAGTAACGTTACCTGACGCACCCGCATTGACGCTTGACCATACGGGGGACGATGGGGATACGCTGTGTCTGTTGTTGCATGGCATTGGTGGACATCGCAGCAATTGGCGCGACCAACTTGGCGCGCTTGGCCCAATATGTCCCGTGGCTGCGTTGGATCTGCGCGGCTACGGCGACAGTGACTTGGGGTCAAACCCTTCCGACATAGATGCTTATTGCGCCGATATTTTGCGGGTCCAGCAGGCCTTTGGCGCCAAAAAGCTGATCTTGTGTGGACTGTCTTATGGTGCTTGGATCGCGACCTCTTTTGCCCTGCGCTACCCCACCCATTTACGCGCGCTGGTCTTGGCGGGCGGTTGTACCGGCATGTCCGAAGCCACCCCTGAGGCGCGCACAGCCTTCCGAAACAGCCGGGAAGCCCCGCTGCGCGCAGGCCAAACCCCGGCGGATTTTGCATCCGCTGTGGTGGATATCATCGCCGGACCAGACGCGCACATGTCTGTGCGCCAACAGCTGCTGCAGTCGATGGCGGCCATCCCTACAGCGACCTATCAAGACGCTCTGCAGTGCTTTACCAACTCAGCGGAAACATTTGACTTTTCCACGATCACCATGCCCGTTTTGATGATGACAGGGGAACATGACCGCCTTGCGCCTCCGGATGAGATTCGCGGCGTTGCAGACCGGATCCACGCAGCGGCACCTTACCCAGATATACGGCTTGAAATACTCAAAGAAGCAGGTCACGTGTGCAATCTGGAACGCCCGGATGCGTTCAACGCGATCTTGCAAAATTTCGTGGCACGGGTGCTGGCATGACGGCCCCTTCGCGGCGCGCGCAAAACCGGCAAGACCGCACGCGCAACATCCTTGACGCGGCATTAAGCGTTTTTGCAGATGTCGGCTATGCTGCGGCCTCTATGGATCTAATCGCCGCACAAGCAGGGCTCAGCAAACCAACGCTATATCACTACTTTGCCGGCAAAGAGGCGTTGTTCAAAGCTGTTATGGCGGCGCGACGCGATGAGATGCTGCTAAGCTTTGACTCTGATCCAAGGGACGCGTTGGTCGCGCAACTGCTGGACTTTGCGTGGGGCTATGCGCGGGTGGTCATGCGGCCCGATGTGTTGTCTTTGGCACGCTTGATCATCGCCGAGGCACAGCGTTTCCCCAGCATTGGACGCGCCTATCAAGCCAACGGGCCAGATATTGTGCTGCGTCGATTGATGGCGTTCATGCAACATCAGCGTGAACTGGGACGTTTGCAATTTGAAGATGCGGAACTGGTCGCGCAGGATTTTTGGGGGCTGATCCTATCTGCGCCGCGCAATCACGCGTTGCATGTGCCGGATGCAGACATAACCGAAGCGCAGCTGGCGCGCTATATTCACAACGGCCTGCGCACGTTTCTGCGCGCCTACGCGACAAACCCCGCCCAGAATTTGGCCCAACTGTCAAAACAGATCGCGCCCGTTTAGAGCCATGCCTGGAATAGCCCGCTGAAGGTGGTCCGCCAACTGGGTTATTTTTGTTCCATAATTTGGAGGATCAGCGATGGCTGGAAAACGAGAAAAGCCCGAAGAGATTGTATCGAAGCTTCGGCAAGTGGAAGTTTTGCAAGCACAGGGTGCGACGGTTGCCGAGGCCGCGCGCCGGATCGGCGTAACCCAGCAGACGTTTTATCGATGGCGCAAGCTTTGTGGCGGGATGCAGAGGTCCGTTTGAAAGAGCTTAAGAAGGAGAACCCGCGGCTGCGGTGTCTGATTTGACCTGGGACAAGCGCATTCTGAGCGAAGCCGCGAAGGATGAATGGCGTCAAGCAGACCATCCAGTGGATGGTTTGTAGCCCTGAACGCGAAGCCCTTCTAAGCCCT
>JBGCEM010000138.1:0-25923 GCA_045106335.1 Paracoccaceae bacterium
ATGGGTATGGTGGCCATCGTTGATCCCGAAAACGCGGACGCGGCGCAGGCGATTTTCACAGATGCAGGTCATGGATGCGTTCCAATCGGCAAGGTGACGCCAGGGAAGGGTGTGACCTATCAAGGATCGCTTCTGTGACCAAACGCTGCGCGATTCTCATTTCGGGCGGCGGATCTAACATGAAGGCGCTCGTGAACAGCATGACCGACAATCACCCGGCCCGTCCGGTCTTGGTTTTGTCCAATCGCGCAGAGGCCCAAGGGATAAACTGGGCCCGCGCGCAAGGCATCGCGACTCAGATTATTGCAAGCAAACCCTATGGCTCTGATCGTCACAGCTTTGAACGCGCGGTCGTACAAGCATTGGCGCCGTACCAGGCAGATATCCTGTGCTTAGCGGGGTTTATGCGCGTTTTGACGGCGGAATTTGTAACCCCGTGGAAGGGGCGGATGCTGAATATCCACCCTTCGCTCTTGCCGAAATATCGTGGCCTTAACACACATGCGCGTGCCTTAGATGCGGGCGACACCGTTCATGGCTGCAGCGTGCATGAGGTAACTGCGAATTTGGATGACGGCCCGATATTGGGCCAAGCTCAAGTGCAAATCGAACCAAATGACACGGCAGAAACGCTTGCAAAGCGGGTGCTGAACAAAGAGCATATCCTGTACCCAAGCGTGCTAAAGCGATTTGCGGCCGGCAATCGAGAGCCGCTTTGGCTGTAACGGGACTTTCCTTTGCCGGTGCAAACGGTTAGCAAGTTGTAAATGGAACGACAGACAGGAAAGGCGCTGCACGTATGCGCACCCTGAGAACGACAGAAGAACTGGCCGAATTCTGCACCAAAGCCGCCACAGCACCATTTGTGACTGTGGATACCGAGTTTTTGCGTGAACGAACCTATTATGCGAAATTGTGTCTGGTGCAACTGGCCTATCCCGGAGATGGCAAGTCAGATGCGGTTCTTGTGGACCCCCTAGCATCTGAGATGTCAATGGATCCACTATATGAGTTGTTTCGCGACACAACTGTGGTCAAAGTGTTCCACGCAGCGCGCCAGGATTTGGAAATTTTCTTTATTGAGGGCGATGTCTTCCCCGAGCCTCTGTTTGACACGCAAGTTGCCGCGATGGTGTGCGGCTTTGGCGATCAGGTTGGATATGAAACGCTTGTGCGCAAGATTGCGAAAGCGCCTTTGGATAAGACCTCGCGGTTTACGGATTGGTCGCGTCGCCCGCTAAGTGATGCGCAAAAAACTTATGCTTTGGCAGATGTGACACATTTGCGCGATATATATGTATTTCTGAAGGCTGAGTTAGAAAAAACAGGTCGCGCAAGATGGTTAGAGGAAGAACTTAAAGTTCTGACATCCCCAGAAACCTATGTGATTGCCCCCGAAAATGCATGGCAACGGGTGAAAACGCGCACCAACTCGGGCAAGTTTTTGGCGATTGTACGTGAATTGGCTGCGTTTCGCGAAATTCATGCTCAAACACGTAATATTCCGCGCAATCGGGTCTATAAAGATGATGCTTTGGTTGAACTTGCGTCGCTAAAGCCAAAAAATCACACGGAACTTAGTCGTGCCAGGCTGTTACTGCGCGAAGCTCGTAAGGGTGAAATCGCTGACGGCATTCTTGCAGGGGTGGCGGCTGGCGTCACCTGTGCGCCTGAGGACATGCCGAAGGTCGATAAAGCCCGCGACAAAATGCAAGTAAACCCGGCTGTCGCGGATCTGCTGCGCGTGTTGCTGAAGGCCAAGACGGAAAGCTCGGGTGTTGCGCCAAGGTTGATTGCATCCGCGTCCGAATTGGATGCAATTTCGGCTGGAGAGCGAGATTTACCTTCGCTTCGCGGGTGGCGGGCTGAAGTGTTTGGTGATGACGCCTTACGCCTTTGTGACGGAAAGATTGCACTATCTACGAAAGACGCACAAATAAAAATCGTTGAACTTTAGACAGCTACGCGCCGCACTTAAAGCAGGCTATCGGCGCACTTGCCGCGCGTTTTGATCTGCTACAATTCGGATTGTCCGCACACCGCTTAGGGTTTGGTCGGTCACATGACGCGCTACAGCAACTTCGCGCGTGACCACGGGGCCTTGGCGCGTTCGAAAGTCAGGCTTTTGACGCTCTAAGGTATAGCTGAGCACGCCGTCGACCGGCTGCTCATCTTCGGTCATCGGAACCAGCTCTACATTGAAAGCGCCTTGGGTGGCGTCCACACCAACCGCGCGGATGATGGCGCCGCCGGGAACGCGTTCGACCTTAATGTCGCTGACGGTATCGATCGGGGTGGTCAAATCAGGCGCGGGCCCACGGTTGCGCGATAACAATCCGCCACCCGTCGGGATCAACGGGTTCACCTCTGCCACAGGATCTGCCGGTGCCACTGCTTCGCTGCGACCAAACCAATTCAACGGGTTGAACCGACTTGCGCAGCCAGATGTCATGAAGAGTGACGCGATTAAAACTACCGAAACTGATGTTCGCATACCGCCCAAGCCGTGCTGATTTTGTTTTAGTTAAACTAGCCGATCCGCGCGACGGTGCAAAGCGCAATCGGCACTGGACGCGCCATAGGTTCGGACTTACCTGTCTTTAAGCAGTTTCTGATTAAGCTGACTCACCCAATGCTGCTTAAAATATTGGATTTTGACGCTTGCGGCGATGTTAGATACCTTAAGAAACATCAGAAACGTTGTAGTAAGAGCAATAAACAGGATGCGTTTCATGGCCAGTGCCGCTTTTGAAGAGCTTGTGGAAGATTTTGAATTTCTCGATGATTGGGAAGATCGCTACCGTGTGGTGATCGACGCGGGCAAAAAATTGACACCATTGCCCGACGCATTGAAGGTGCCTGCGACCAAGGTCGATGGCTGCGCAAGCCAAGTGTGGCTGCATCCTGTTGTTGAGGATGGAAAATTCCGGTTTGATGGCGAAAGCGACGCCATGATTGTGCAAGGCTTAATTGCTGTTTTACAAAAGCTTTACAACGACTTACCGGTCAAAGATGTCGTGGCTGTTGATGCGCGGGCTGAAATGGGTCGGTTGGGGTTGAACGATCACTTATCGGCGCAGCGTTCAAACGGTTTGCGGGCGATGATTGAGCGAATTGGACAAGTTGCGTCGGAAGCCGTCTGAGGTCCTAAAGGTCTTGTAGGCTATGTGCCAAATCACCGTAGCCTGTGAAGCGACGCTCAAACTTTAGACCCAAGCGGTCGGCGCACTCTTTTGCTTTGTCTGTCAAATCTGCATCGTCTGTTTGCGCTTGGTAGACCAGTTTTTCGTAATTGCCAAAGAGCATGTCGCGCAATTCTGGGTGGCGATCCAAACCCATTGGTTTCCAAACAAAGGCGTCGAACTGGCGAACCAAAAAATCTGTCAAGTAGAATGCAGTAAACTCATCTGAGCTTCGCCTGGTAAATTCCTGATTTCCCTCAAAAAAACTATAGCAATGTGGGCCTTCAATCATTTCGACTCCCATCTCATCACAGGCGGTTTTCAAAAGCCCGCCAGTCCCGCAATCTGCATAGGCGATAAAGATCTGATCATATGTGGCCCGGTGCTTGTGCACTGCGGCACGCACGGAGTCTGTGATTTGCTCGGGATATAAATGCAACTTTGCAGGCAGGCAGGTAAGATCCATATGAGACCACCCGTTTACCTTTATTAAGTCCAGGATTTCGCGTGCCAACGCGCCACAGGCGATCAAAAGCAAACGGCCCCGCCCGGTTGGGGCAAGGCCATGCTGTGTCAAATCCGCGTCTTGCGGAAGCATCTAAGCGCTCATTTGATTGTGCTTACGCGCCATATATTCTTTGGCAGTTTCCACTGCAACTGCGGCGTCCCGGCAATAAGAATCCGCCCCAATGGCTTTGCCGAATTCTTCGTTCAAAGGCGCGCCCCCGACCAACACGACGTAGTCGTCGCGCATTCCCTTTTCGATCATCGTATCGATAACCACTTTCATATAGGGCATGGTTGTCGTCAACAGAGCCGACATTCCCAAGATATCCGCGTCTTCACGTTCCAGCGCTTCGATGTAGTTTTCAACCGGATTGTTGATGCCCAGGTCCACAACTTCAAATCCAGCGCCTTCCATCATCATAGAAACAAGGTTTTTGCCAATATCGTGAATATCGCCTTTGACCGTGCCTATAACCATTTTGCCGACACGTGGTGCGCCCGTTTCTGCCAACAGTGGTTTTAGGATGAACATCCCACCCTTCATAGCATTTGCGGCCAACAGAACTTCAGGGACGAACAAAATACCGTCGCGAAAGTCATGTCCAACGATTGTCATGCCGCCCACAAGTGCCTTTGTCAGCACATCATAGGGCTGCCATCCGCGTTCCAGAAGAATGTTGACGCCGTCCTCGATTTCTTCCTTCAGTCCATCATAAAGGTCATCAAACATCTGTTGGACAAGTTCATCGTCGTCCAAGTCTGCCAGGATGATTTCGTCGTCTTGCTCGGACATCAGGGGGATCCTTTGCTCGGTGCGCGGTGCGCTGTCTGTTTGGGTAACGTTCGGACAGGAATTCGCGGAACACTGTTCGGTATGCGACCTGGTCTGTGTCAAGCGCGACGGGTTCTCGTCGCTGCGCAAGATTGTCGACACTTTCCTGGTCTTATTCGGGGTAGCCGGTGTCGTTTTGATTTCAGTTTCAAGCAGCAGGCGAACGCCGTCTTGTGCGTCTGGGCGTTCGTTTGGTGGCTGTGTTTTCGCCTGTTCCATCATGGTCAGACGAGAACGCACCCAACGCTGTGACGATTTCATCCAAACTGGGCGTTGTACGTTTTGGACTTTCGTCAAGGGCTTTGCGCATGTGTTCAAGATGGACCGGCATCGTTCCACAGCAGCCGCCGATAATGCGTGCACCGCTGGCACGGGCCATGATTGCATAATCCGCCATCAATTCGGGTGTGCCATCATAATGGATATGCCCATCGACATATTTTGGAATGCCGGCATTGCCTTTCGCGATGAGGGGACGGGTGGGCTGTGCTGCGATTAACCCTTGAATCGTGCGCAGCAGGTCCGATGCCCCAGTCCCACAATTTGCCCCAAACGCCAAGGGTGGACAGGCAAGATCTTGGATCATAGCAACCATGTCGGTGCTGGTGACGCCCATCATAGTGCGACCGGCTGTATCAAAGCTCATTGTGCCGCACCAATCAATGCCGGCTAGGGCGAAGCCTTCGGCGGCGGCCCGGAATTCTTCGGGGGCCGAGATCGTTTCCAACCAAGCGACGTCTGCGCCACCTTCCTTTAATCCGTCCGCTGTTTCGTGAAATATTTCAACGGCGGACGCGTGAGACAGGGTTCCGACCGGCTCCATTATGTCGCCCGTTGGGCCAACAGAGCCCGCGACAACGATTTGTCGGTTCGCAGAATCGACGAGGTCACGTGCAATTTCCGCCGAAATACGCGACAGGCGATGCGCGTGTTTTTCCGCATTGTGCAATTTCAAGCGTGAGGCATTGGCCCCAAATGAATTGGTCAAGAACAGATCGCTGCCGGCGTCGATCGAACCTTTGTAAAGTGCTCGGATTTTTTCCGGATGTTGTTCGTTCCACAATTCAGGGGCATCGCCAGACATCAGGCCTGCATTGAACAGATTTGTTCCAGTTGCCCCATCCGCCAGCAAAACGTCTTTTTCTGATAGAAGCTTGGTCAATAAATTGGGCATAACGGATCCTTTTGCACGATTTAGTGCCTGTCACGCGGCTTTATTTGAATCAATCTCATAGTTTTCATCATTTTCATGAAAAATACTCTCAAAAGAAGGTGCGATGCTGTTGGGCGGCGCTGGGTATATCACGGATCGCGCAATGTCGAACAGGCTAATGACAAGTCCTAAGCGACTTGGTGCAGCAACGTATAAAGGACGCCATTGCGGGGTGAAGGCGGATTTGAATTGAAAAAGGCCAGCGCCATGCGATACCTTTAGCGCCTTTGTGCGCAGCCAGTTGAGCGCAGACCAATTTGTTTGCGGTAAGCAAGGGATCGCTGCGAGGCAAAAGAACCTGACCCCTTCGCCTCTTGCAGTTTCCAGGGCATGCATGATCATGATGTACATCGTGCCATCCGGCACATTGGACACCTCTCGCATTAAATCCAATGTCCATTCGTGTTCGTTTTGGTGAAAGCTGGAAAATGCGATTGGTTTTCCATTTTGTTCAGCAATCAGAACATGCTGACCTTTAAGATATTTTGGGCAAAAGCGACCCATCGTTCCGCCACGTGCCGCGCCGACCCGCTTTTGCCATGCGGCGTCAATTCTACTTAGGCTATCAATATCTGCGTCATTTGTTCGGCGCACGACAATCCCAGCGCGTTCCGCCCTTCGCAGTTTGCGGCGAAGTCGCGACGATTTACTGCTGGAAACGTCAAATGTTCTCAGATCGACGACAGCATCCTGTGCAACACGTATCAGATGCCATCCTGCGTTTTGCGCAGCTACGGCCGTTTTTGATGTGCATTTGTACAAGCTTGCGAACCGATTTTGGCGGCCGGCGTCCTGTTGGAACGCTTTGAAGTCATTTTGTGATGGCGTGCGCGCAGGATCGAACATCGCGACATAAGACTGGCGGGTTTTCCAGACGGCTGCTTGGGTTGTGCCAAACTGACATGTCGCGCCACCATTTTGGCGAACAACTTGCGATTCAGCGCGACTGAGTTGATCGAGGCGTTGAGACAGGAACTGTTTTTCGATAATTGGCGTCGCCTTTTTCAATGCGAGATAGGTGCCAGCCAGGGTTGCGGGTATGAGATAATAGCATAGGCGGAAGCCTGCAATTGCAACTATAAGCGCGCCAAGTTCGATCGCCGCAGTGCTTCCCGCGGCGCTAAAGGTTACTAGGACAATTTCGAAAGGGCCCAGTCCCCCTGGGGTTCCTGACAAAATACCCGCAGTAATGGCCAAAAACATGATCGGAAGAAATGCGGCCAAAGCCGGAGCGTGTTCTGTCGGGATGAGCATATAAAGTGCAAGGCTTGCAGCCATCATGTCGATACCGGCCCAGCCGAAGCTGGCCCAGATGGCCCGCAATCCTGGCAGCGCAATCTGATGGTGAAATAAACGAAAATCTGGCAAAACTGACAGAATACATACACCTAACGCCACAAGGCTTGCACAGGCAAGGGCAGGGATCAACGTTCCGGCGGGTGTTTGACCGATCAGGCATGCAATGGACGTCATGAAGATCATGGACATAACGAACAGCCCTGTGACGACCCCTGTAATTTTCCCTGCATTCACCAAGCCCAAGTCCGGCCATAACCGCCAGCGGACGAAGGTGCCTGTTAACAAACCCGCACCCAAGGATTGTGCCAAAGCGACCGCGACAACGCCAGTGCGGCGGACTGCGCGTTCAGGGGCACCTGTGTTGAAGTGTCGATGCGCGATGACATCGTATTGGCTGACGGCAGCAAAGCTGACGACGGTGAAACCGAATGCCAAGACCCATTGCAGCCCCGAGACATCATGCCAATGATCTATAATCAATTTTAGGTCTTGCTGGGACAGTGTTGGCCACATCGCGGCAATACATACCCCAATGATACCAAGGGGTAACAAGCCTTTCCCAATCCGAATTGCCCAGCTTGACTGACGCTGTGTCACCGCTTCTTTCCCACTACCGCACGGTATGAACGTATGGGGCAAGCGTCACGTAAGTCTTAACAGGCAGCGCGTTATCTTTGGGCCATGCGCTGCCAAGTCTTCGCGATTTATGTCAACTTAATCAGACTTCAGACATAAGCTGGGCTTTGGCATCTGCCATCAGCTTGCTCATTTGAGCGCGGATTGTGGCCTCATCCGCTTTGTCACCAAGGTCGCCCGCAACTTTGCGATAGACGTCCTCGTCGCCGGCCTCTTCGAAGTCGGCTTTGATGACTTCTTTGGCGTAAGCCTCTGCATCTGCACCTGTTTTGCCCATTAAGTCTGCGGCCCACAAACCCAATAGCTTGTTGCGGCGGGCTTCTGCTTTAAACTGCATTTCCGCATCATGGGCGAATTTGTTTTCAAACGCATCTGCGCGATCGTCAAAGCTGCTCATTTGGGTCTCCTTCAAGGTTTTGTATCGGTTTCATCAGATATGCGGCGCAGGGTGTGCAAGTGCAAGAGGGCATGCGCGGCTTGCGGGACGCGCAAGGCTTCGTTAAAGCACGCGCATCCAAGGTTCACTGAGACCTGTCATGGGATGCGAAAGGATGCCAAATGGCGCGCCGTAAAAAAATCTACGAGGGTAAAGCCAAGATTTTGTACGAAGGTCCAGAGCCGGGCACGCTTGTGCAGTATTTCAAAGACGACGCGACGGCGTTTAATGCACAAAAGAAAGACGTGATTGACGGCAAAGGTGTGCTGAACAATCGTCTTAGCGAGTTTTTCATGACCGGGCTGAACCAGATCGGCGTGCCAACGCACTTTCTGAAACGGCTGAACATGCGCGAACAGCTGGTGCGGTCCTGCGAAATTGTGCCGTTGGAAATTATTGTGCGCAACTACGCAGCGGGCACTATGAGCAAACGTTTGGGGATCGAAGAAGGCACGCAACTGCCGCGCCCCATCGTCGAATATTGCTACAAAGACGATTCTTTGGGTGATCCGCTGGTCACCGAAGAACATATCGCCGCCTTTGGTTGGGCGAGCCAACAGGATATGGATGACATCCTCAGCATGGCGCTGCGGGTGAATGACTTTATGTCCGGTATGATGTTGGCCGTCGGGATCCGGTTGGTAGATTTCAAAATCGAGATCGGTCGGGTCTATGATGGTGATTTCATGCGCCTGATTGTGGCGGATGAGATCAGTCCGGACAGTTGCCGGTTGTGGGACATCGAAACCGGTCAGAAACTGGATAAGGATGTGTTCAGGCGGGACTTAGGGTCGTTAACCGACGCCTATACGGAAGTTGCGAACCGTTTGGGGATTCTGCCCAAAAACACAGCGCAGTTCGACAAACCAACGCTTATTAACTGAGACAGAGATCCCAAAGCCTCCGGCGGGAGTTTTTGGGCTAAGTGAAGATTGGAGACAGGCCATGAAGGCGCGGGTTCATGTAATGCTTAAAACAGGAGTGTTGGATCCTCAGGGTGAAGCGGTGCGTCATGCGCTTGGGGCGTTGGGGTTTGACGGTGTGCAAGCTGTGCGGCAAGGCAAAGTGATGGATTTGGATCTGGCGGATGGTGCGACGAAAGAGCAGGTCAAAGAGATGTGTGAAAAGCTATTGGCTAACACGGTGATCGAGAGCTACCAGATTGAGATGATGCCATGAAGGCGGCGGTACTGGTCTTTCCCGGATCAAATTGTGATCGGGACTTGGCTGTTGCGTTTGAGGCTGCTGGCGCTGAAGTTTCGATGGTTTGGCACAAGGATACGGCTTTGCCTGCTGGCGTGGATATTGTCGGGGTGCCTGGCGGATTTTCGTATGGGGATTATTTGCGCTGTGGTGCGATTGCTGCGAATTCTCCGATTACTCGTGAATTGAAGGCATATGCGGATCGCGGTGGGTATGTTTTGGGGATTTGCAATGGGTTTCAGATCCTGACCGAGACTGGCTTGCTTCCTGGGGCTTTGTTGCGAAATGCAGGCCTGAAGTACATCTGCAAACATGTTGATTTGAAAGTGGAAACTTCAGGATCTGCATTCACGGAAGGCTATAATGCGGGGGATATTTTGAGCATCCCGATTGCGCACCATGACGGCAATTATTTTGCAGATGATGAGACGGTTGCACGGCTGCAGGGCGAAGACCGGGTCGCCTTCACGTATACGGACACGCCGAACGGGGCCAAAGCGGATATTGCAGGCATTTTGTCAAACAACCGACGCGTTTTGGGAATGATGCCGCATCCTGAGCGTGCGGCGGACATCGGACATGGTGGTACCGATGGAACGGCGTTATTTCGCGCATTGACGGGGGCCTTGACGCCTGCGTGACTTGAGTGCGGCGGGCAGGGCGCATAGGCTTTGTCTATGACAGCACAGCCGCGATTTTTAAGCAACGCACCCACTTCATGGCGCATCAGGGCCGCTTTTCTGGCGTTGATCACGTTGGCAGCCGTGACGATTTATTTCACCAATCGGTTGTTGGTGGACCGGTTCACCCAAACAACGCGGAACGCTGCTGAGCTGCAACTGGCGTTGAACACGGGCAACTTGATGGCAGAGTTGCGTCAAAACCAGATTATCCCGCAATTGTTGGCCCGCGATGCGGCGCTGATTGGGGCGTTGAATTCTCAGGATTATTCGCAATCGACCCAGCGCTTGATTTCGTTTGTTGAGGAAATTGGGGCAGCGTCATTGATGTTGCTTGATCGGGATGGGCGTACGGTGGCGGCCACGGATCGCAATCAACTGGGCACCCAGCATAAATCACAGCCCTATTTCATTGACGCTATTCGCGCGGCGACCACAATATTCACCGTTCAACCGCTTGAGGCGGGGGGATATGCGTTTTTTTATTCGCGCCGTGTGACATCCGGAAACGATGTTTTGGGCGTGATTCTTGTTGAGGCGGATTTGCGCAAATTCGAGCGGGCTTGGGCTGGAATTTCGGAAGCGATGATGATTGTCGACAGCACAGGTACAGTGATCATTGCCACAGAGCCACGCTGGCGCGGTAAAACAGAAGATGCTGCGTTGACCGAAGAAACGCCGCAGAATGCGATCCAGCGTGCCATTCGGTTTACGGCGGATTGGACTGCGTTGCCTGCGGACGCGTATGTGCAAGGCACAGGCGTTATGCGGTTGGAAAACCGTGTGCCATTTCGCGGCTGGCGGATGATGTCGTTTACGACCTATGCGTCAATCCGCGAGCGGGTGAATGGAGTTCTCGCATTAGAGATTATGGGATTCGCGCTAATGCTGGCCTTGGCGTTTTATGCATTGAACCGCAGATCGGCTTTGCGGATTGCTTTGTTTGCCCGCGAGTCGGCAGAGCTTCGCCAATTGAACGCGCAGCTCCAGCAGGAAATTGCCGAGCGGAAACGTGTGCAAGAGAACTTGGCAGTGGCGGAACAGACGCTGGAACAGTCCAGTAAATTAGCGGCTTTGGGGGAAATGTCGGCGGCGGTCAGTCATGAATTGAACCAGCGTTTGGCGGCGATGAAAACCTATCTGGCAGGGGCGAAACTTTTGCTGGGGCGGAACCGTCCGGATGAGGCGCTGTCGGCCTTCGGGCGCATTGATGGTTTGATCGAGCGAATGGGGGCTATCACGCGCCAGCTGAAGTCCTATGCAGGCAAAGGCCAGCATGATTGGAGCCTTGTAAATATGCAAGATGCACTGGCGGCGTCCCTGGCGATGATGGAACCGCAATTGCGCCAGCGACGTGTGCAGATTAGCCGCAACTTACCGCAGACGCCGACGCTGGTTTTTGGGGATCGCATGCGCATCGAACAGGTGATGATCAACCTTTTGCGCAATGCTTTGGATGCCACCAAATCCACGAAAGATCCTCGTGTGGAAATCATCCTGGCCGCAGGGGAAACCGCCACAGTGACCATCCGCGATAATGGCCCCGGTATTGCAGATAAAGATGCGTTGTTTGAGCCGTTTTACACAACAAAGCAGCCTGGCGATGGTGTGGGGTTGGGGCTTGCCATCTCGTCTGGCATCGTGTCCGAGTTGGGGGGCAGGCTGACGGCGCGCAATGGCCAGAATGGTGGCGCCGTGTTCGAAATGCAGCTGCCCATTCACGACGGTGAACAGGCGTTACCAGAGGCAATAGGAGCGGAGTAATCAAATGGCCCAAGCCATGAAAATCGCGATTGTAGATGATGAGCGTGACATGCGCCAATCGATCAGCCAATGGCTGGCCTTGTCTGGTTATGACACCGAAACGTTCGCAAGTGCCGAAGATGCCTTGAAGAACCTGGGACCCGATTATCCTGGTATTGTGATTTCCGACATCAAAATGCCCGGCATGGACGGAATGCAGTTTTTGAAGAAGCTGATGGGCAATGACAGTGCTTTGCCGGTGATCATGATTACCGGGCACGGCGATGTGCCGATGGCCGTTGAGGCCATGCGGGTGGGGGCGTTTGATTTTCTGGAAAAGCCGTTCAACCCGGACCGAATGTCTCAGCTTGCAAAGAAGGCCACCAATGCGCGGCGTCTGACCATGGACAACCGGGTGTTGCGCCGCGAATTGTCTGATGGTGGTCAGTTGATGAAAAAGCTGATTGGGCAATCGCCGGTGATGGAGCGGTTGCGCGAAGATATACTGGATTTGGGGCAGGCGGATGGCCATGTTCTGATTGATGGGGAAACCGGGACGGGCAAAACCTTGGTAGCGCATGCGCTGCATGCTGTTGGCAGTCGCGCGGGCAAGAAATTCGTGTTGATCACCTGTTCTGCCATGGAAGAGGACATGCTGGCGAAGCGTTTATTCGGACCAATCCAGCCGGAAGACAGTCAACTGCCTGCCATTGAAGAAGCGCGCGGCGGAACTTTGGTGTTGGAAGATATCGAGGCGCTGTCTGATACGCTCCAGGCCAAACTGCTCTCGGCCATCAACGAACAAGGCACGCCCGCCGAGACGCGGATCGTCGCGATTTGTAACATGCAAGACGAAGGGCGTACCTGCGAAGACGCGCTGCGCTCGGATCTGTATTACCGCTTGGCCGCGCTGAAAATCACTGTGCCGCCTTTGCGTCAGCGCGGGGAAGATATTCTGACGCGGTTCACGCGGTTGTCCGAACAGTTTTCCGATGAATATGGCTGTGCTGCCCCAAAAGTTTCGGCGCAAGAAGCCGCGCAATTGCTGCAAGCGCCTTGGCCAGGAAATGTGCGTCAATTGATCAATGTGGCCGAACGGGCTGTGCTACAGGAACGGCGTGGCTCTGGAACCATCGCATCGCTCTTGATGTCGGATCACGAAGAGATGCAAACGGTGATGACCACTGAAGGCAAACCGCTAAAGGAATATGTCGAGGCATTTGAGCGCATGCTGATCGACAACACCATGCGTCGTCACAAGGGCTCGATTGCGTCGGTTATGGACGAATTGTGCTTGCCACGTCGGACCTTAAACGAAAAAATGGCCAAATATGGGCTGTCTCGGTCGGATTATTTGGCGTAAGACCGTTTCAGAATTGGCAGGCTACGCAATTCAATTTGAACGCGTTATTAAAACCTTTGTAATTTCATAGTAGTGGCTTGCCAAGCGCATGTGCAAAACTTCAAGCGATGCGCGTGTGTGGGCGATGGCAGTGTGCGTCGCCTTTAAATTGTAAGCTGTAGGACTAAAATGAAGGCACTTACCGGACTTCTGGATCTGTACACCGCACCAGGAACCATTCCGTTCCAGGATGCGTTGCGCGTTGTGCGTTATCGTCAGATCATGGAAGCTTTGCCATCGATGACGGCAATCCTTGTGGCCTTGCTGCTGTGCTTTGTGATTGTTGATCCCGACATCTTTTCTGCATCGGGTTTGCCTTTGGTTGCGCTGGCCTTGATGCTGGCACTGTTGCCGACTTGGCGGTTGCGTCAAGCTTACCTTAAGCGCAGTGTTAAGGCCGAAGTGACTAAGGATGAGCTGCGCACGTTGCGCCGTTATTTCGCGCTGATTGCTTTCGTGTTGGTCTTGATCCCGTCTTTGATTTTCCGTTTGGCAAATGACGGTCAAATCTTGCTGCAGCTGATCCTATTCTTTACGACATCCATCTATTGCTGTTTTTTGTTGCGTGCAGACGCTATTGTCGCGCTTCTGATTTCGGTTCCTCTGATCTATGCTCCCTGGATCGTATCGGTATTTTTCCCAAATATTCCGGTGCTTTTGGTGTTTAGCCTCTTAGTTTTATCGACAGCTTTGATTGCGTGGATGTTGTATACCCATCTGAACGTCATGAAGGCGCAAGTGAATACTGAGCTGGCCGAATGGGCCGCACGGATTGCACCAGAGGCTGGGAAGGCATCAACAGAGGGCGCCGCAAATTCAGGTCCTGCTCGGGTTCGAAAGCCACGCATCGAAAAAACCCAAACTCGTGACCGCCGCGCATTGATCTATATCGACGTAATTGGTGGTGTGGATCACATGGTGGGGTTGAGCGTCCGGGAAAAAACCGTTCTGAGAAACACACTTAGCAACGAGATCAAAGCAATATGTGAAACATGTCAGGCCCAAGCAGATCTGCGCACGGACAGTGGGGCCATCGTGTTCTTTAAGGATCTCGATGAGGTCAATCCTGTACATGATGTGGAACGTATTTTGGATTTGGCCAAGCAGCTTGGGGATGTGCAAGACGCGGTGCACGCAAAACTAAAAGCGGGTCGCTTTCGGTTTGCACCTGACATAAGCATTGCGATCGGGTTCGGATCGCTAACGTTTACGCGGATAGGGCGCGGCAAAGCGCGCGAAGAAAGCTATGCAGTTCAAAGTGATGCCAGCCATATCGAAGCTTTGGCAATGCATGCAAGGCAAGCGGGGCTGATTATGGATCAAGATACGTTCGCGGCCGTCAATGATTGGGTGGTTGGGGAAAAGTTGATGGCAGTCTTAGGGGACGATGTCGAAGATCAGCAAACCATTTACTTAGTTGAAGATGACCGCAGCCCTGTCGACAATTCTGGGTCGGCTGGTTTCAACTCGGTCCGTGCTGCTAGATAGCAGGTTGGTGCAATTTTCCTGACAAGTGCTATATTTGTACATCTAGCTTGCAAGCCAACCTTATGATCACCGTCGCGCTCCAAGAGATTTCCCGTTGTGTCCCTTACATCGCCCTGCCTTCTACTTCAGACATCATTAATCGCAAATCTTCTGAAAAAGCGCGGCGAAGCAGGGTATTTGTGAGTCATGCTAAAGGCTGGGCGCTTCAATTCCGACGTTAATGATTTGATAAAGTCACTTTGACCATTGTTATTTCTTTAAGAAACCTCTTTAGTAACAAGAGGGTTCACGCAACGGTTGCGCCCCTGACAGAGTTTCGCTGTGCCACGCGCCACGGGTCAATGAGCCCGCACGCGACACAGACCGATTGGGCCCGATTGAAACCCGGGCTATGAGACGCCAACGCCCCGACAGACGGGTGCGCTCGGCTTATAAATGGGAGCAAAGGCAAAAGCCTGCGCTTCGGAGAAGAACCGCGATGACGCGCGCGAGAACATTACAGTTTCAGACAGGTGCCCTTAGGGGCCTGCACCGTGCTGCGTCCCCCTTCGCACAGACAAGACACAATCCCAAAGCCGCCGCGCCCCCGGGTCAGCGGCCGAAGCGATTGCGCAATGGAAGTTTATGCCTAAGAAAATGCTTATCGATGCCACCCACGCGGAAGAAACCCGCGTCGTGGTGGTTGACGGAAACAAAGTTGAAGAATTTGATTTTGAATCCGAAAACAGACGCCAGCTTGCTGGCAACATCTATCTTGCAAAAGTAACGCGGGTCGAGCCGTCGCTGCAGGCCGCGTTCGTGGACTATGGCGGCAATCGTCATGGGTTTCTGGCGTTTTCGGAAATTCACCCCGATTACTATCAAATTCCGGTCGCGGATCGTGAAGCGCTGATGGAAGAAGAGCGCGCCTATGCAGAGGCCATGAAAGCGCGCGACGAAGAGGAAGAAAACAAGCCGAAACGTCGTCCACGCCGTCGCTCTAAAGCGGCCAAATCGGAAGACGGCGATGCTGTTGCGACAGCCGAAGTGGCTTCTGATGAAATTGATGGTATGGAAACCATCGATTTGACCGAAGATGATGCCAAAACGGGCGAAGAGGGCGCATCGCCCATGGTAACTGTTTCAGAAACGCCCGTTGAAACTCCGGCGCAAGGTGACGTCGAAATCGATCAGGCAGCCGATTCTGCTGAATCGGACGAAACAGAAACAGACGACGGCGAGGAAGATGTTGCGTCTGAAACCACGCGGCGTTCGCGGACCGACGCTTCGTCCAAAGATGACACCATTGAATCCGTGGCTGATGACGATGACCACGAAGATATCCGACCGCCACGCAAACCGCGCCCGCGCCGGTACAAAATCCAAGAAGTCATCAAAGTGCGCCAGATCCTTTTGGTGCAAGTGGTCAAGGAAGAGCGCGGCAACAAAGGCGCAGCACTAACCACGTATTTGTCCTTAGCGGGGCGCTATTGTGTGTTGATGCCAAATACAGCGCGGGGCGGCGGGATTTCTCGCAAGATTACCAACGCACCTGACCGCAAGAAGCTCAAAGAAATCGCCAATGAAATCGAGGTCCCGCAAGGGGCCGGCTTGATCGTGCGCACGGCAGGTGCCAAGCGGACAAAGGCCGAAATCAAACGCGATTACGAATATTTGCAACGGATGTGGGAACAAATTCGCGAATTGACGCTGAAGTCGATTGCACCCGCAAAGATCTATGAAGAAGGCGATTTGATCAAACGCTCGATCCGGGATTTGTATAACCGAGAGATCGACGAAGTTTTTGTGGAAGGCGAACGCGGCTATCGTATTGCCAAAGATTTCATGAAGATGATCATGCCATCGCATGCGAAAAACGTGAAGCTGTACAGCGAAAGTCTACCGCTTTTCGCGCGCTACCAGGTGGAAACCTATCTGGCGGGCATGTTTAATCCGACAGTGCAGCTAAAATCAGGCGGGTATATTGTCATTGGCATCACCGAAGCTTTGGTGGCGATTGATGTGAACTCGGGTCGGGCCACAAAAGAAGGCTCAATCGAAGATACCGCGCTTAAGACCAACCTGGAAGCTGCCGAAGAAGTAGCACGCCAGTTGCGCCTGCGTGACTTGGCCGGTTTGATCGTGATCGACTTCATCGATATGGACGAGCGTAAGAACAATTCTGCCGTCGAAAAGCGCATGAAGGATAAGCTAAAGACGGACCGGGCCCGTATTCAAGTCGGTCGGATTTCGGGCTTTGGCTTGATGGAAATGTCCCGTCAACGCTTGCGCCCGGGTATGCTGGAAGCCTCGACGCAGCCCTGTCCGTCATGTCATGGCACAGGCTTGATCCGCTCTGATGACAGCATGGCGCTGAGCATCGTTCGCGAGATCGAAGAAGAAGGCACCCGCGGTCGGTCACGCGAGGTATTGGTGAAATGCCCCGTGGATATAGCCAATTTCTTGATGAACTCTAAGCGAGAGCATATTGCACAGATCGAAGGACGCTATGGCCTGTCCGTGCGCATCGAAGGCGATCCTGCACTGGTAAGCCCCGATTTTAGTCTTGAGAAGTTTAAGACAGCGACACGCAATGTGGTGCAGGTAGAAACTGCTGTCGTTTCGGCAGATACAACGATCATGGATGATCTGGACGAAGAAGCTGCTGAAGAAACGCAAGTTGAAGAGGTGGTAAACACGCCAGACGGGGATGACGAGCAAAAACCCAAGCGTCGTCGTCGGCGGCGTCGGCGGCGGAAATCTGGCGGCGGTGAAGGCGAAGGGGATGCACCCGAGTCCGCGGAACAGGGGGCACCGTCGGATAAGGCAAACGTTGAGCAAGCCGATGAAGACGGGAAAGCGAAATCTGATGCGACCCAGCAGAACGCAACAACGGCTGAACTTGCGCCAGAAGACGCCCCAAAACGTGCACCACGTAAGCGAACGCGGCGTGCTTCTAAAACTGCCCCAGACAAGGTCGAAGCCTCAGATGCGAAATCTGATGATGCTGTGACTGCTGAGGCGGCTGCGGATAAACCTGAGGCGACGCTGGAAAACGCGGCGGATGCGACTGAGGAAAAGCCCAAACGTAAGCGGGCACCGCGCAGTCGTGCCAAGAAAGACGTGGCTGTTACGGATGTGGCCTCGCAACCCCACGCCGAGGCCCAGCCTGAACCCAAATCTGGGCGGAAATCTGAGCCCATCCAAGAGCCCGCGGCTTCGCAGGCACAAGAACCTGCGCCCCAAGAGCCAGAGGTGTCAGCGCCTGTGGCCGTTGCCGCCGAGCCTGACCAGATCGCCGCAGCACCAGAGCCTGTTGTTGAGGCCGCCGCACCTGTTGCAGAAGCCAAACCCAAACCAAAACGGCGGGGATGGTGGTCATTGGGGTCAAAATCCTGATAAATCAAAAGCCCTGGAAAATATTCCAGGGCTTTTTTCTTCGCCGGAGCGTGAAGCGCAACTATCCTTTGCGCACAACCCAGCGCGCAGGGCTGTTATCGATTTGGGCTGTCACAACTTCATGACCCCCTTCGGCGCAAAAATGCGGGATATCGATTAAAGCCGCGGGATCATCCGTCAAGATCTCTAAGTGCGCACCTGGTTGTAGCGACTTCAAACGCTTGCGCAATTTCAAAACGGGCAGGGGGCAAAGCAGCCCAGTGGCATCTAAGGTCTGGATCATAGTCGCTAGATAGGTGCGATGTTTCAATCTGTCCACACAGTTGTGACCAGGTCGTTGGTGACGTCGCCGTTTCTGTGCACTAGGTGTGGGTCATGTTTGGAATTGATATCATCGATGCGGGGCTGTTGCCTGCTATGATTGTGGCCCTAATTGGGGGCGTGATCAGCTTTTTGAGCCCTTGCGTGTTGCCGATTGTGCCGCCCTATTTGGCGTATATGTCGGGTGTTCAGGTGGGCGAGATGTCTACGGACGGCGCAGCACGACGAAAAACAGTTATATCGGCGCTGTTTTTTGTGATGGGGCTGAGCACGGTGTTTTTGCTCTTGGGATTTACGGCTTCTGCGTTCGGCGCTTTTTTCCTTCAAAATCAGGTACTCTTTGCGCAAATTTCAGGTTGTATTGTCATTATATTTGGACTGCATTTTTTAGGTGTTTTTCGCATTCCTTTCCTGGATCAAGATGCGCGTTTGGATGCTGGGGACCAAGGCGGGTCGTCCTTCGGCGCGTATGTTCTTGGGCTGGCATTTGCTTTCGGTTGGACCCCGTGTATCGGGCCACAGTTGGGGGCAATTTTGACGTTGGCTGCTACGGAAGCCTCTGTAACAAAAGGAACTTTTCTGCTGGGGGTTTACGCGATTGGATTGGGTTTGCCCTTTTTGCTTGCTGCTATGTTCATGTCCCGGGCGATGACAATGATGAATCGGATCAAGCCGCATATGGGTAAAATTGAGAAAGTGATGGGTTTTATGCTAATTGTCGTTGGCCTTGCGCTTGTTACTGGAGCGTTCAGTCAGTTTTCGTGGTGGTTATTAGAGCGATTTCCGGCGCTGCAATATTTGGGATAATCTTACGCGGCCTCCGGCGGGAGTTTTCTGGCTAAGTGAAGGTGTAAAAAGAACGCGTTTTACTTTAACGTGAAACTCTTGTTAACGTCAGGCGTCTAAAGGAGGTTTGGCATGAGCCGCTCAGCCGAAAACCCCATCGCCAAAAGGCGCGTTTTCTATATCCCTGGATATGATCCTTTTCCGCCACGTCGCTATCGTGAATTGTATCGAACCGAGGCTGCGGAGCAGGCGAAGATATCAGGCTATTCGATTGAATTAAGCGCGAAACACGGTGGTGTGGACTTTGGTTGGTATGTGACGGCTGTTGTTAACGGGTGTCGCGTAGAAACGGACGTCGATGTCTTGGTTTGGTCTGATATCGTGCGTGCGTCTATGGGCGCTTCGGTGGGTGCTACATACATGCAGTTGGCAAAAACGGCTTGGGTTTACGTTTCAACAGGGGCCTTGTTTCAACTGATGAAACTGCGCAAGGGACCCGTTGTCGCGGCCCTCTATCCAGTTGTGATCCTGGTGTTGCAATTACAGATCGCCCTGCTTTTGGGTTGGATTTCTTATCTTTTGGTTATGTTCTGCTTAGGATCAATGACCTCTGTGCAGTATGTGAATGATTATCCGCTTGTTCAAATTGCAGCATTGATTTCTAGTTTCGCGATGGGTTATCACGTTTTAAAGGCGTTTCGGGCAGTGGATTACAAAGTCTTTGCCTACTATTTGATGCATGATTTTGCTTTTTCAGCCAAATTGAAGGGCGCTAATTCGCCAGAACTGGACGTGCGATTGCGTGAGTTTGCACTGAAAATTTCAGATGCGTGCGAAGAAGATTATGACGAGGTTCTTGTGGTTGGGCATTCTTCTGGGGTGCATTTGGCGGTGTCTGTCTTGGCGCAAGTTCGGCAACAGATCGGCGCATCGAAGCTGGCGTTTTTAAGCCTCGGTCATGTTGTGCCGATGGTATCTTTTTTGCCTAATGCCAAGGATTTACGGCGGGATCTTAATTACCTTTCTCAACAGGAAAACATCGCATGGATTGATGTGACTGCGCCAGGGGATGGGTGTTCGTTTGCCCTATGTGACCCTGTTGCGGTGTCTTCTGTTGCACCCCAAAGTAAGGCCTGGCCTTTGGTCTTTTCGGCTGCATTCAGTCAATCTTTAAGTGCGCAAAAGTGGCGCAGGTTGAAGCGTCGGTATTTTAGAATTCATTTTCAATACTTGTGTGCCTTTGATCAACCTAAAGATTATGATTACTTTCAAATTACGGCGGGCCCGCTGAGTTTGAAAGACCGGTATCGGGGTCGCGCCGCTTCCAAATCAAGAAGTGAAACGCCAATTAACCGTCATACCTCGATGTCAAAGTGACGACGCAGCCACCAAAACCGGCCAGTCGTGCGGAGCGCGTGCCAATTTGGCAATATTTACGGCTGTTTCGGCGCGATATTTTGTCAGCGCAGCCAGAGCGCTTATATCGGGCTTGGATGGCTGAGTTTCGGACTCTGTTCTTTCGATCATTTTTGGTAAACCAGCCTGATTTAGTTCGGAGAGTTCTGAAAGAACGCCCGGAAGATTTTCCAAAATCAGACCGCATTGCCGAAGGCTTGAAGCCTTTGTTGGGTGAAAAAAGTGTGTTTTTGACGAACGGCGCTGAATGGAAACAGCAGCGGCGCATCATAGATCCGGCCTTTGAAGGCGGGCGGTTGCGCGATGTGTTTCCTGCAATGTGCGCTGCGGCGGCGTCGATGTCTGCGCGGCTAGAACGTTCTGAAGGCGCAATCGATGTAGAGCGGGAAGCCAGTTATGTTGCTGCTGACGTTATTTTTCGCACATTGTTTTCAATTCCGATTGAGCACGACATTGCCAAAGCCGTTTTTCGAGAGTTTCAAACCTATCAGCGGACACAACCCATTGTGAACATTGCAGCTTTGATTCCACTGCCTGCTTGGGTGCCGCGGCTTTTTCGAAAATCTACAAGGGGCGCGGCGCGGCGGCTGCGCGGTTTGATCGCAGATCTTGTAGCACAACGTGCAAAGGAAATTGACCTCGGGATCGCCCCGCAGGATCTTGCAACCAAGATTATGACGCAGCAAGATCCAGAGACCGGCAAACGCTTTACGCGGGACGAAATGGTCGATCAGGTCGCAATTTTCTTTTTGGCGGGACATGAAACCAGCGCATCTGCGTTATCATGGGCACTCTATCTGTTGGCAACGCATCCCGATTTGCAAGATCAGGTTGCGGCCGAAGCTAAAGCCGTTGATTTTTCTCACTTTTCAGAGATTTCGCGCCTTAAGCTCACACGAGACGTGTTTCGGGAAACGCTGCGTCTGTACCCGCCGGTGCCAATGATGGTACGTGAAGCGACCTGTCCCGAGCGGTTTCGCGATCGGGATGTGCCCAGGGGCGCACAAATTGTGATCAGTCCGTGGCATCTGCATCGGCATTCTCGGCTTTGGGACAATCCTGATGGGTTTGATCCAATGCGATGGGAAACGGACAATGGTAAAAGCTGTATGCGCAACGCATTTTTTCCGTTTTCAGCGGGTGCGCGTGTCTGCACGGGGGCTGGATTTGCGATGGCGGAAGGGGTGATTTTGTTGGCGCAGATCATGAAATCATTTCACGTTGAGGCGTTTGACAATGACGTGCCGGTCCCTGTGGCGCATCTGACCGTACGCAGCAAATCTGGCATCCGCCTTAGATTTGTCCGCCGCTAACATGTAGGCAGAAAGACCCGCTTCGCTTATGGCTATCATAGAATTGGAATCAAGGACTAATGGTATGAATGATTTAGTGAAAATGCGTACGCAAATGGAGAGCGGTGCAGGGTTTATTGCAGCCCTTGATCAATCTGGCGGCTCCACGCCGAAAGCATTGGGTTTGTACGGTGTTGATGCCTCGGCTTACACTTCGGACGCTGAGATGTTTGCAGAAATGCAAAATATGCGTGAACGGATCATCCTTGCACCTGAGTTTACCGCGCAAAAGGTCATAGGCGCTATTCTGTTTGAACGGACGCTGGATGAAGCCATAGCACAGACACCGGTAGCGGAATACCTGTGGTCGCAAAAGCAGATCGTTCCTTTCTTGAAGATTGATAAGGGTTTAGAGGATGAAGCTGATGGTGTTCAGCTTATGAAGCCTATGCCGGGATTGGACGAAGTTTTAGCACGCGCGGCTGGTATGGGTGTGTTTGGAACGAAGGAACGTTCGGTGGTTAATTCTGCGAATGCGGCGGGAATTAAAGCAAATGTGGCGCAGCAATTTGATGTTGCGCGTCAAGTTCTGACCGCTGGCTTGGTGCCGATCCTGGAACCCGAGGTCAACATCAAGTCGCCGACCAAAGCTGAAGCCGAAGAGATGTTGCGCGCGGATATTCTGACGCATTTGGATACTTTAACAGAAGATCAAAATGTGATGTTGAAATTATCCCTGCCATCTGTCGCGAATTTTTACGATGCCTTGGCAGATCATCCCCGTGTCATTCGGGTCGTTGCGCTGTCCGGTGGGTATTCAACAGATGAAGCAAGCACGCTTTTGGCGCAAAATGGCAAAATGATTGCGAGCTTCAGCCGTGCGTTGACGGAAGGTCTTCAAAAGCAAATGTCAGACGACACATTTGCGTCCGCGATTGGGGCAAATATCGACAAGATCTATCAAGCGTCGGTCTGATTGACCTGCAGACGGGTCAACACATAAACACGAATAGCCGAGGCAAGCCCTGCCTCGGTTCCACGATCGGCATCAATTTCGGCTGCTAAAGCGTTGATTGCCTTCCCATCTTTTTCAGCAAGGTCTATAAATGCGCGCCAGAATTCATCCTCTAAGGACACGGATGTGCGGTGCCCGAGCAATGTTAAGGAACGTTTGACAGGTCGGGCACTCATGTATCGCGCTTGTGCCCATCTATATGACGTGCAGCTGTTTCAGCGCGTTTCTCATCCGCTGATTTTTGCGATTTTGAACGCCCAAAGCGTATAGAGTTTTGGTCAGCCTGCGCGCGCTTATCCGCGCGCGCTTTGGCTTTTCGGGCCTTATTGAGATTTACAACACTCACTTCGGACCGATCATGTGTTCTGGTCGCACGACGCGATCAAAGGTGTCTTCGTCTACAAAGCCGAGTTTGATCGCTTCTTCTTTAAGGGTAGTGCCATTTTTATGCGCTGTCTTGGCGACTGTCGTGGCATTGTCATACCCGATTTCGGGCGCCAAAGCGGTAACAAGCATTAAGCTTTCCCGCATCAGTTTGTCGATCCGGGGCTCGTCGGCTTTCAGATCTTTCACCAAATTGTCGGTAAAGGCGGCTGACGCGTCACCCAAAAGTTGCATGGATTGCAAGACGTTATAAGCCATCATGGGCTTATACACGTTCAATTCAAAATGCCCCTGCGATCCTGCAAACCCGACAGCCGCATCGTTGCCCATAACATGTACACAGACCTGCGTTAACGCTTCGCACTGCGTTGGGTTCACTTTGCCGGGCATAATTGACGAGCCGGGCTCATTTTCAGGCAAGACCAATTCGCCCAATCCGCAGCGCGGTCCTGAACCCAAAAGGCGGATATCATTGGCGATTTTGAATAAGCTGGCTGCGACTGTTTTCAAAGCCCCCGAAATTTCGACCATTGCATCATGTGCGGCCAAAGCTTCGAATTTGTTGGGCGCCGTGACAAAGGGCAGGTCGGTGATGTCCGCCATGTGCCCGGAAACCGCTTCGGCCCAGCCTGGCTTGGTGTTCAAACCAGTTCCAACAGCAGTGCCGCCTTGGGCAAGTTCATAGATCCGACCAAGCGCATCTTTGATCCGCTGTATGCCCATAGCCACTTGATGGGTGTAGCCAGAAAATTCTTGGGACAGTGTTAATGGCGTCGCATCTTGTGTGTGGGTGCGCCCAATTTTGATAATACCTTCAAACTCTTGCACCTTGGCCTTCAAGCCATCAAGCAGCTTTTCCAACCCGGGCAGCAGCACGTTATGCGCCGTCATTGCTGCGGAAATATGCATCGCAGTAGGGAATGTATCGTTTGAGGATTGCCCCATATTGCAATGATCGTTGGGGTGGACAGGCTCTTTGGACCCGATGACGCCGCCCAAAAGCTCAATCGCGCGATTGGCGATCACTTCATTGGCGTTCATGTTCGATTGCGTGCCTGATCCCGTCTGCCAGACAACAAGTGGAAAGTTATCGTCCAACTTACCATCGATGACTTCGCCCGCAGCTTCAATAATTGCATCCGCCAAATGCGTATCCAATGTGCCTTGTGCTTTATTCTGCATCGCGCAGGCTTTTTTGATCACACCCAAAGCCCGGACCAACGCGATGGGCTGTTTTTCCCAACCAATCGGAAAGTTGATGATAGACCGCTGCGTTTGCGCGCCCCAATATTTGTCCGAAGGGACCTCAAGCGGGCCAAAGCTGTCTGTTTCTGTGCGGGTCGTCGTCATCGGCGTCTCCGGATCGCGGTGTGGATGTTGCACGTTCGATGTATCGGGCCAAGTCTGTCAAAGCAATTAACCAGGCTGCAAAAATTGCAACAAATGCTTGTGATTGCGCAGGCTGACTTATTTTCTAAAGCTGTCCAATGACACAATATCTGCTTCGGGCTTTTCGTCTGATTCCGGAACTTCAATACTTTCGGGTTCTTGTGTCGGTTCGTCAGGTGTCACAGCTGTATCGACGACCGCAACAGTGGTCGCATCTTCTGTTTCTTGAGGTTCAAAGCGCAGGCCAAATTCAACCGATGGATCCACAAATGTCTTTATTGCGTGGTACGGAATATAGAGCGGCTCTGGCTGATCGCCAAAGTTAAGCGTGACGGCAAATCCGTCTTCGCCGACCTCTAGGCCATCATACCAGTGCTGCATCACCACCGTCATTTCTGTCGGATACCGATCAGAAAGCCAATCGGCCAGTTCCGCATCGGGATGAGAGGTGTCAAATGTAATAAAAAAGTGATGCGCCGCAGGAAGCCCGTTATTGGACACGCCAATCAACACTTGGCGGATCAATCCGCGCATGGCGTCGTGCATCAGGTTGCCGTATTCGATGGTATTCGTCATCTAAGCCCCGCAAAAATATATTTTAATCATAGGGATTTCCGGGGCAGAGGAAAGCGCTAGTTTTAGCTTAGTGCAGGCTTCTGTTGCCAGGTGCCTGCGAACCCCGCCTAACGCGGCTAGGCGCTAGGGCTTAAGTTCGGTTCGACTCGAACTGCTTACGCAGCCAGAGCAACCGGAGCACGATTGTCATTTGCAATTGTACTTGTTTCGCCGATAACGGTGGCAGACAGCCGAGACAAAGCTAACCCCTTTAGACGTCCGTCGATTCGGTTTCGGCGCCAGTATCCTCCAATGAAGGATGTTGGTGGAGCCGCCGGGTACCGCCCCCGGGTCTGATCCGTTTATTACGAGCGCGTTTATGTCCATAGTCCCGAAGGACGTTCTATAGATAGGTCAGCGGCCTTCCGCATGCAATGGGCAACAGCGCCGCGCATGTCCTGCCCACCATTGATCTGCGATATGGCGCATAGCCGCTGAGGTCTGATCAGGCGATCAGGTCCTTGATCCAACCGGTTCCTGACGCCGCTTCCCGTCATCTCTGCCAGAGGCCCGAAACGTCCTCTGGGCTGGTTTTGTTGAAGGATTACTTCTGGCCGACGATAACAGCTCGGCAGCCAACCGGGTCCTTTTGAGGATCGCGGGTGCAAAGAGAGACACGGCAAACAGCATGCATGCCACCAACTGCATCCCAAGGAAACAGCCTTCAGAAGCGCAGACTTTGCAAGTGTGGATGGTCAAAATGCAA